>CAZCRK010000022.1:0-21202 GCA_964501035.1 uncultured bacterium | reverse complement strand
ACATGTGCTGTGATAGAACCTGTAAATTCAAAATCTGGTGGATTAATTGACCAATTTGGATCAGTTTGTGCTGATATAAAATGTAAAGAAATCAGTAAGCCTAATAAATATTTCATAAATTTTGTATAATACTCCATTAGAAAAATAAGTTTATTTGTAAATAACTCAAATAATATGAGTTTAAAATTTATTAACATACTCACTTAAATACAACAGTTAACTGAAGTTTAATATTTAATTGATATATGGAAAACATGTAAATTAAGACATCGATATATTTTTAAATATAAATAGTAAGGAAAAATAATGAAACGAAATAAAATTGCTTTAATTGGCGGTGGTCAAATTGGTGGTAATCTAGCATTACTTATAGCACAAAAAGAACTTGGTGATGTTGTAATTTACGATATTCCAAACGCTGAGGGCATGATTAAGGGGAAGGCGTTGGATTTAATGCAATTGCGTCCACATGATGGATATGATGTCGAATTAACTGGTTCCAGTGATCCTTCATGTTTATCAGATTCTGATGTTGTAATTATCACTGCAGGTGTGCCAAGGAAGCCTGGAATGAGTCGTGATGATTTGTTAGGAATTAATATTAAGATTATAACAGATGTTGCAAATAACGTTAAAAAGTATGCTCCAAATGCGTTTGTTATTGTAGTATCCAATCCCTTAGATGCAATTGTGTATGCGTTTCATAAAGTGTCAGGTTTTAGTAAAAATAAAGTAGTTGGTATGGCAGGAGCACTTGATAGTAGTCGTTTTAGAACATTTATTGCAATGGAAACTGGATATTCAGTACAAGATGTAACCTGTATGGTGTTGGGTGGACATGGTGATACAATGGTTCCTATTACACGTCTTGCAACTGTTGGTGGTGTGCCTGTTACAAGTTTAATCCCAAGCGAAAGATTAGCAGCAATTGAACAACGTACACGTGTTGCGGGTGGTGAAATAGTAAAGTTGTTTGGCAATGGTTCTGCTTTTTATGCCCCTGCAGCTTCAGCTATTGAAATGGCAGAAGCATATTTGCTTGATAAAAAACGTGTAATTCCATGCGCGTCTTTATGTGAGGGCGAATTTGGTATTGATGGATACTTTATTGGTGTACCATCTGTAATAGGGTCTGGTGGTGTAGAGAAAATATTAGAATTTGACCTCCTTGAATCTGAAAAAGAAGAACTAGGCAATACACTTAATGCAGTAAAGAAAACAGTCAGTGAGACTGGACTTTAACTAATAAGATAAACCAGTTTTAAGTTAACGGGGTCATATGGCCCCGTTGTTGTTTCCGTTGATTCATGATGGTGTTTGGTCTTATTATTTTAGCTATTAATTTTAAATATTCTATTCATTTGATTTACCACTTTTAAATATTAAGGAGTTTTATGAATTCGTTTTTGACAAACATTGATGCACTATTTGGTGTTTTAGTGAAATATTTAGCTAAAATATTATTTGCAGATTTATTTGGTTTTCCTCTTATAGTTATAGTCTTAATTATTGGAGCTGTAACATTCACACTATATTTTAGATTTATCAATATCAGAGCAATAAAACACTCTGTGGATATTATTCGTGGTAAATATGATAATCCAAATGACGATGGACAAATCAGTCATTTTCAAGCACTTACTTCAGCACTTTCTGCTACAGTAGGTTTAGGTAATATTGCTGGTGTAGCAATAGCTGTTGCACAAGGTGGTGCAGGTGCTGTCTTTTGGATGATGGCAATTGCAGTGTTTAGTATGTCGGCTAAGTTTGTTTCCGCTTCATTAGCCCAAATGTATAGACAAATTGATTCAAACGGTTCAGTAAACGGTGGACCCATGTATTATATTAGCATGGGACTTGATTCAAAAGGTGGATTTGTTAAAAAATTAGGGAAATTCTTAGGCGCATTATACGCTTTATTCATTATTGGAGGTGCATTTGGTGGTGGAAATATGTTTCAAGCAAATCAATCTTATGAACTTGTTGCCACACAAGTACCCTTGCTTGCACAAAACAGTTGGTTGTATGGCCTCATTCTATCGGGATTAGTAGCTTTGGTTATATTGGGTGGAATAGTTAGAATTGGTAAGGCGACTGAAAAAATAGTACCTGGAATGGTGATTTTATATGTTGGGGCATCCCTCTTTATTATCTTTTCTAACTTAGATAAATTACCTGGTGTTATAAATTCAATCTTTACACAAGCATTTAATCCACAAGCGTTTTACGGTGGTGTATTGGGTGTTTTAGTAATTGGAATAAAACGCGCAGTTTTCTCTAATGAGGGGGGTGTTGGTTCTGCAGCAATTGCTCACTCAGCCGCTAAAACTGATGAACCTATTCGTGAAGGTTTAGTTGCTATGATTGGACCATTTATTGATACAATTGTAATTTGTTTTATGACTGCATCCGTATTGTTAATTACAACGGAAAACAACCATTTGCTTCAAAACTATAATCAAGCAAAACTAAGTGTGTATAATGCTGAGCAATCGTTAGAGATTGCGGTTTCTGAAGCGGATATTATTTCAGCTCAATCAAAATTGGATTTTGCAAACAATGAGTTATCTAAAGCGAATCGAGGTGCTGAGTTTACTTCTGTAGCGTTCAGTTCGGTAATCAGTTGGTTTCCTTTAATTTTATCAATTGTTGTTTTTCTTTTTTCATACAGTACAATGATTTCTTGGTATTATTATGGAGATAAAGGTTGGATATATTTATTTGGCAAAAAAACAGTACCAATTTACCAAGGATTATTTTTGTTTTGTGTATTTTTTGGTTCAATTACAAAACTAGGCAATGTACTAGATTTTTCAGATATGATGATTTTATCAGCAGCATTCCCAAATATAATTGGAGCGATGTTCTTATTGCCTGAAGTTAAATCCAGATTAAATGACTACTGGGAAAGATATAAAGCCGGAAAGTTTGTAAGTTACAAATAGATTAACTATAAAGTTTCTTCAACTCAACTTTTGAGAGTTTTCTATAACGACCTAATTTAAGCGAACCTAATTCTAATCCTGCAAATGAAAAACGATGTAGTTTTACTACTTTAGATTCTAGTGCTTCAAAAATTCGTTTTACCTCTCTGTTCTTACCTTCAGTTAAAACAATCTCCCAAACATAACGTAGCTGTTTTTTTCCAACACGTGTAATCTGACCTTTTGCAATAGTGCCATCTTCTAGTGTAAGTCCGCTAGAAAGTTGAGAGTATTTTTCAAAAGGAATATCAATTTTTGTTTCAACAATATACTTTTTCTCCTTTTTAAATTTTGGATGCATTAATCTATTTGCTAAATCACCATCATTAGTAACTAAAATGATACCTGTTGTATCTCTGTCCAAACGTCCTATCGTATATAGTCTATTTTTAGAGAAAATTAAATCAATCACTTTTTTTCTACCATGTGTATCATTTGAGGTTGAAATATACCCAGCAGGCTTATGAACCAAATACACATGTCGTTCATGTGTTAATTGTATGGTTTTGCCATTACACACCACATAATCTTCTTCTTTTACTTGAAAAGAAAAATCTTCAATAATTTTATTATTTACTCTTACTTTTTTATTACGGATGAGTTCATCACAAGCTCTCCGAGATGCAACTCCTGCATGTGCTAAAAATTTATTAAGTCTCATTACGTACTAAACTTTCTTAGGTTTGAATTAATTGGTTTAACTCTTTTAGTTTTGGTAAATCTTTTACTGAGTTTAAGCCATATGATTCTAAAAATAATTGGGTTGTTCCATACAATAACGGTCTACCTAAGCCTTCACCGCGACCCTTTATGGTAATCAACTCACGTTCGATTAGAGTTTTCAGAACACTTCCACACTCAACACCGCGAATCCCTTCAACGTCAGCTTTTGAAATTGGTTGTCGATAGGCAATTATTGAAAGTGCTTCTAATGCAGGCCTACTCAGTTTAATTTTTTTTATTACTTTATAAAGACGTTGGATATACTCATAATATTTTTCATATGTTAGAATTTGAAATCCTCCAGCGATTTCATCAATATAGAGTCCTTTTTCATCTTTTTGATATTGTAAGTTTAATGCATCTACAGCTGATTTTAAATGAATTTCAAATTCACCATTCAAAGCTAAGTTTAACTTCTGTTGCGTTAGTGGTTCTGGAGTTGCAAACAACAATACTTCAATTAATTTTAAGTCTTCATTTCTCACGTATTGATACCAATCATAATATCACAAAATGGTTGTTTTTGCTCTAATTTAATTGTGTTTAGCCGTAGCATCTCTAAAAGTGCTAAAAAAGTGATAACAAATTGGTTTCGACTTTGAAAGTTTTTGAATATTTCAGAAAAAAACATTTTTTTATCTTTTGATAAAATATGTGAAAGATATTGAATTTGATAATCTAAATGGATTTCTTCAAGATTAAGTTCCAGGGGATTGGTTTCTGGTAATTTTTCAATCATTTGCTTATAAATGGAAAGTAAGTCAAATAGTGAAATATGTGCAATACCTCGGTCCGTGTCATGATTGAAACTTGAAATTGGAATTTCAATACCCTTATTAAATTTTTGATAGTGGATATCGTGAAGATATTGAATATCTTCTGAGGCTTCTTTATATTGCTTGTACTCTAGTATTTTCTGTACTAAATCAGTCCGTGGATCAATAATTTCATCAACTTCTGAATTTTGTTCTACAGGGAGTAACATTTTTGTTTTTATTCGCATTAACATTGAAGCCATTAAAACAAATTCACCTCCTACTTCAATATTCAATGTTTTCATCATTTGAATATAAGTCAAAAATTCTTCAGTAATGTGAGAAATTGGAATATCATAAACATTTATTCGGTCCCGATGAATGAAAAACAATAGTAAATCAAGCGGACCTTCAAATGTATCTAATTTGATTTTATAACTCATTATTTAGGTTGTACAAAACCCACTTTTCTATAAACTTTAGATAATGTTTTCCTTGCTAAAAAGAAAGCATTTTCAGCACCATTTTTTAAAACATTTTCTAAAAAAGATTTATCAGAGATTATTTCATCATATTTTGCCTGAACTGGTTTTAATGTTTCAACAGTTAGTTCGCCTAATGTATGTTTGAAATCAGAATACATTTTTCCTTCAAACTCAGATTCAATTGTGTTGATTGAATCTCCAGACATTGCAGAATACATATTCATTAAGTTTGCCAAACCTGGTTTGTTTTCGTCAAATTTAATTTCTTTTCCGGAATCAGTTACAGCCCTTTTAATTTTTTTTATAACAATGTCTGGTTTATCGAGTAAAGCAATAATATTGTTTAAATTTTCATCAGATTTTGACATTTTACTTTGAGGGTTTTGCAAACTCATAATTCGCGCTCCCATTTTTGAAATATAGGGTTCAGGAATTGTAAATGTATCTGAATAATTATGATTAAATCTCTTTGCTAAATCACGTGCTAATTCCAAATGTTGTTTTTGATCAGCTCCAACTGGTACTAAATCTGCTTGATACAATAATATATCTGATGCCATCAATACAGGATATGAATAGAGCCCAACATTAATATTGGTATTATGCTTTTTTGATTTATCTTTAAATTGAGTCATTCTATTTAACTCACCCATATAGGTTAAACTTGATAATACCCACATTAATTCTGCATGTTGAGGAACATGTGATTGAATAACAATTGTATTTTTTTTAGGGTCTATCCCGCAAGCAATATATTGAGCAACAAATGATAAACATCTTTTCCTAAGTTCTGCTGGTATTTGACGCACAGTTAATGCATGCATATCTACAACAAGAAAAATACTATTGTAATCTTCTTGTAAGTGTACCCAATTCTTCAAAGCACCAATATAATTACCAATACATAAATTTCCTGATGGCTGAATACCTGATAGCATTATTTTTTTATTCCCTGTCATACTTTATCCTAAGTTTTTTCCATAAACAAGTAAGGTCTCCATGTATCTTGATGACGTTTAACATATTTTTGCATGTGAAATATATGGTTTGGTTTTTTGGGTTTTGTTCTAAGATTCATCGCAATATCATGTAAATTTGAATCGCCTTTTGAAGTATTACATTTAACACAAGCTGCAACTAAATTTTCCCATGTATCTCGCCCCCCTTTATTGCGAGGGATAACATGATCAATTGTCATTGGTACAGAGCCAGTTCCACAGTACTGACATCGATGATTATCTCTCCGTAAAATATTTCGCCTCGATAGAACGATCTCTTTCTTTTTAAAACTAGCATACCATTTTAATCGAATTACACTTGGTAAAGGTAATGTTAAAAAAGTAGAATGTATCTGTTCAGTATATTTTTCAACAATTTCAACTTTTTGCATTAACATCATAATTACAGCCCTTTTTGCACCGATTATCATTAATGGTTCATATGATTGGTTTAATAATAATACTTTTCTATTTAAGAGATAGCTCATATAAGATTTTTAATTGAAAGGGTTTTAACGTGCCAATTTTTAAGATTTGCATTATACAATTTACTTTTATCATCAAATGAATTTATTCTTACCATACCTGAACAGTGAATAAAATCTAGCTTTCCAAGAGATATTGCAACATGAGTAATATTTTGATTTTCTGCAAAAAAGAGTAAATCTCCCTTTTCAATTTCATTTAAAGAAAGATCATTTAAACTTTTATCAATCGCTTGCTGACTACTATCTCGTTTAAAATCAATACCCACAACTTTAAAAACTGACTGTACAAATCCAGAACAGTCAAATCCAAACGTACTTTTGCCACCCCATATATATGGAACACCCAAAAGTAATTTTGCAAAATGAATTATTTGACAACGTTTCTCAGTAAAAGGAACTTTGTGTTGCTTAGAAATACAAGCTTTTTTTTGATTTGGCAACTTGACAATTATTTTTTCATCTTTTTCTTCAACAATAGTTAACTCAGTGCCAAACGAAACATTCCCAAATGATTGCTTCATGTTAGATGGATTATATAATTTTTCAAAATCATTTAATATTGTAACCTTGGTAGATAATTTCTCATTTTCATAATCTGATAAATAAAATTTATTGACCCAGCTTACATAACCATCCCATTGCTCTACATATACCCAATTGTCTTGTTTTTTTAATACTTTTAAATATTCACCCATTAAAGATTGAGTAATCATTTCTGATGAAAATGATGGTTCTCTATACATATTTGCAACTGGAGTTTGAACAAACATTATTTCATAAACTCAATTAGAATTTTTCCAATATCTGTATTATCTAGTAATGCGTCAAAATTTTGAGCACCTGGACCAGAAGCAAAAACAGGTACCATATTTGCAGAATGATAATCTGACGTAAACTTTACATCCAATGAGCCATTTGGTCCGTCATGAACAGCAACTCCCCCACATTCATGATCAGATGTTAACACAACTAATACTTCTGGGTGTAATATTTGATAGTCTAAACAGTAATGCACTAATTCATTTAGTGATTTCATTTCTCCAGCAATATATTCAGCACTGTTAGCATGTCCGCCCCAATCAACTTGAGACTCTTCAACCATTAAGAAAAAACCTTGTTCATTTTGGTCCAAATAAACAAGTGCTTCTTGAGTCATTTTAGTTGTTGTTGGTAACCTTGCTGAATTGTGTTGAGGAAGAGCATCATCTGAAAACAATCCAATGACACGGTTTTCAAAATCTATGGATTGATTAAAATCTTCAATAATTTGTACATTATTCTGTTGGAGTTTATTTAAGATTTTAGGTGTCCAATATTTCTTCCCACCACCGAACAATAAATCAACATCTGAATTAGCTAATTGTTGAGCTATTTCAGCTTGCATACGTCTCGATTCAACATGAGTCGCAAAAGCTGCTGGTGTTGCATGTGATATTGTGGAAGTTGCAATTAACCCTGTTGATTTTTTATTCTTTTTTGCCCAATCAAGTACAGTTGTATAGTTATTTTGTTCGTGATCAACTCCAATTGCACCATTATACGTTTTATTTCCAGTTGCAAGTGTAGTACCACTAGCAGCAGAATCCGTAACTTTTTTCAAGCCATCTTTCGGATGTGTGGTAATTAACCCAACATGTTCAAACCTATGCATCGCAAAATTTTCATCATGATAATACGAAAGTGTATACTGTCCTATACCAGTTCCATCTGCTATAATAAATATAATTGAAGTAGGATATTGTATGCTATCTAGTTCAACAGCTTTATGTTTCGGAATTATGCCAGAAAGTGTATTTGATTTACTTTCTTGAACAACAACACCTCTTAAAGTGTAGTTACAAGCTTGAGTTAGAAGTAAAATTATTATGATTTTAAATGTGAAATACAATTTATGCATTATTGACAAATCCTTAAAAATTTACGTTTACCTACTTTTAGTACACAATCAAGTTTATGTGGTATTTCATGATGGATATCAAATATCTTTTCTCCATCAATTTGCACACCACCCTGTTGAATTAACCTGCGGGCTTCACCATTACTAGAGACCATGTTATTTGATTTCATTACATGAATTAGTTTAGTAGTTTCACCTAATTGTGTCTTAGGCATTTCATCAGGGATATCCTTTTTGATAAATAATGCATCAAAATCTGATTCAGCTTTCTGAGCTAATTCTGCGTTATGATACATTGTTACAAGGTTTCGAGCTAATTGTCGTTTTAAATCTCTAGGGTTTGATTCTCCACAATCTAAATCGTTTTTAATTGTGTTCAAATCATGAGATGTAATTTCAGTTCCAAACTCAAAATAGCGAGCAATAAGCGAATCAGGAATAGATAAAGTCCGTCCATAAATATCATTTGGTGAATCTGTTATACCAATATAATTGTCATATGATTTTGACATTTTTTCCACACCATCTGTACCTTCAAGTAAGGGGGTAGTAATAATTACCTGTGGATGTTGACCGCTTTCTTTTTGCAAATCACGACCAACAAGTAAATTAAATTTTTGATCAGTGCCACCTAATTCTACATCAGCGTTTAAATAAACACTATCATATCCTTGAGCAAGGGGATACAAGAATTCATGCACAGAAATCGGAACTCCACTTTTATATCTTTTTGTAAAATCATCTCGTTCCAGCATGCGTGCAACTGTATATTTCGAAGATAAGCTTATAACATCTGAAAAGTTCATGTTACCTAACCAATCTGAATTATAAACTATTTTTAGTGTTTCATTATCTAATACAACACCTGCTTGGTCGATATATGATTGTGCATTAGTTTTAGTTTCTTCAATTGTGAGTTGTGGTCTAGTTTTGTTTCGGCCAGTTGGATCTCCAATCATTGCTGTAAAATCACCAATAAGTAGAATAGCCTGATGTCCCATTTCTTGGAAGTGTCTAAGTTTACGCAGAACCACTGCATGCCCAATATGTAAATCAGGTCTGCTAGGATCGCAACCAAATTTTATTTTTAATGGTATTTTTTCTTTTTCAGACTTTTCAAGCTTTTTAACTAATGTTTCTTCAGGAATAATTTCATCAATTCCTCTTTTATATAAATCCATCTGTTCATTAATTGGTGGAAAATATGCCATTATTGTCTTTGTCCCTTTAATGCTCTGTCCATTTGTCGTCTAATATCCCTGTCTGCCTTAGTTTTACGTTTGTCCCATATTTTTTTACCTTGAGCTAAACCAAAATTTACCTTCACTTTTCCTTGCTTAAAATAAAGTGATAATGGAATTAAGGTTTTACCCTTTTCTTCAACTAATTTTTGAATCTTGCTTAATTCGCGTCGATGCATCAATAACTTTCTATCATGTACAGCGGAATGAGTTGAATATCCAGCATGAGAATACTCCCCAATATGCATACCAATCAAATAAAGTTCTTGTGTTACAAACCTAATATATGATTCTTTTATATTGGCTTTCCCTTCACGTAATGCTTTTACTTCCGAACCTTGCAAAACAATTCCTGCCTCAAACGTATCAAGAATGTGGTATTCATGTCTAGCTTTTCTATTTGTTGCTATTGATTGCACTACTAAAAACAATTTTACAAATTTATAATTGCTATTCTCAAAAGAATAATAAGCAGATAACTTAGCAATTTAATATTATTAGTGGGTAGTATGTAAATGTGACGTTCTAAAAATATTATTTGTAAATTTTACTGGAAAACACAAACTAATTATCTTTTAGATTTCATTTGAGTCCGGGGCTAACAACCCACCTGAAATAATAATTTTCAATCCTTCTTCAACAGACATCTTAGTTTCAATAGTATCACTTTTTAAAATATATAATAAATATCCTGAAGTCGGATTAGGTGTTGTTACAACGACAACATGATAATATTCTTCACCTTTGGTATTCTTTGATTCTCCCGTAACCATCGCTAAAGACCACAAACCTTTTCTAGGATATTCAATAAAAACAACTTTTTTAAATGCTTGTTTATTATTGTCCGAAATTGAAACTGTGATTCCTTTAATAGTTTTATAGACAGAATTGACAATTGGAATGCGTGAGAGAACATTTTCCATCCAATTGTAGAGTTGTTTGCCAATTACATTTGAAATGATCAACCCAACAAAAATAATAAAAATTAAGGTCAATATAAATCCTACAAATTCTGGAATGTATGGGTAGGTTTTATCTCCAAAAAATACATTAACTATTGATGCTCCAGGCTTTGCGAAAAAATTGAATAATTTTTCAATAATCCAATATGTAACTGCAATAGGAACTATTGAAAGTAAACCTGTACCTAATAGATGTTTCATTGATTTTTTATGTTTCATATATCTCCTTTAGAAAACAATATTTAATGTCTTTCAAACCTTTTACCTAATTCTTCTAAAGATAAATTAATTATGATAGGTCTTCCGTGTGGACAGTAATATGGGTGCTCAGTTGCAAAAAGTCTATCTACTAAATTTCTTTGTTCTTCTGTAGTCAAGGAGTCACCTGCTTTTACAGCGCCTTTACACGCATAGGTTGATGCAATATGATCAAGAAAAGAAGCATTCAATTCTCTTGAAACTTTAAACTTATCTAATATTTCAATAATTACTTCTTTTTCACTTCCCCAATGAATATCTGATGGTGTACCTTCAATAATAATCGAATTTGCACCAAACTCTCTTAGCTTGAACCCAATTTTATGCAAATATGGAATTACATCTAAAAGCGATGAATATTCGTCAGGTTGAAAGGTAATTGTTTGTGGAAATAACAAGGTTTGTGAAGGTAGTTTTTGGCCATTAAAAGCTTTTTTGGCGGATTCAAATAGAATTCTTTCATGCGCTACATGTTGGTCAATAATGATTAAACCTGATTTAATTTCTGTAATCAAGTATGTGTTGTGAACTTGCCAAATTGCATTGGAAGAAATATTAACCGCTTCACTGTGTTGTGTTTGAACTAAGGTTTCTACTCTGTCATGTGCACGTTGTAAATTAAAATCAGTATGTAATTCTGATTTAATATCATTGTTGGGGAAGGATCTTGGTGCTTGTTCGATTGGTAAATTTCTAACTTCATTCTTAAATGGTAAATTTGAAGTAGTAACTGTTTGATTATCATTAAAATTTGTATATTGATTAAAATTAGGAATTACGTCTAATATTTCTTTTAATGCAGTTATTGTTGCTGATTTAATAACGTGATATACTTGCCACTCATTTTGAAATCGCACTTCAAGTTTAGCAGGATGAACATTTACATCCAATAATTCTGTTGGCATATCAATAAAAAGAGCAAAAAATGGATATTCACCCCTACCAAGTAAAGAACGATATGAACTAAAAACAGCAGAATTTAATAATCTATCTTTTACATGCCTTCCATTAATTACTAGATATTGAGATCCGGGTCTCTTACGAACAGTGGATAAATTTCCAACATATCCTGTTACTTTGTATGGTTTTTTTTCATAAAATACTGGTAACAACATTTTAGAAAAAGAATTTCCAAAAATACTTTTTAATCTGCTTTCTAAAGAATCTTCAACAGTATTAAAGACCTGTTTTGAATTATTCGTAAACTTGAAGGAAATCTCAGGATAAGCAATCATAAATTTTCTTATTGTTTCTGTAATAATTTTAAACTCTGTTTCAGGTTTTTTTAGAAATTTTCGACGTGCAGGTATATTATAAAATAGGTTTTTTACATGAATAAAGGTGCCTATGTTCTGAGCTATTGGTTTTAAACTTTTTTGCACTCCTCCATGTATAATTAGTTCTGTTCCTGTATTATTTTCAGAAGTAGATTTAACAATTACTTGTGAAACAGAAGCAATACTTGGTAGAGCTTCCCCCCTAAACCCTAAAGATGATATATGTTCTAGATCTTCTTGAATATTAATTTTACTGGTAGCATGTCTTTTAAACGCTAGGACTAAATCAGCAGCATCCATTCCATCACCATTATCTTCGATACGAATAGATTTTTGGCCACCATCTTCTACATCGATAATAATTTTAGACGCATTAGCATCAATTGAGTTTTCAATCAATTCTTTAACAATGGAGGCTGGACGTTCAATTACCTCACCTGCTGCAATTTGATTTATTAGTTTAGTTGATAATTTTTGAATATTAGCCATTGTTCAATTTTGTTTCGACAATGTTACGCAATGTTAATAATTTTTGTTCAGCTTTTTGAATATAATCATCTGTTTCATTAAGTATTTTTTTCACAAATGCATCATCAGTAATGTCTGAGGTGTTTATTTTAACATTCAATCCAGCACCTCTAGTACCTGCAGAAGCAATTTCACCTGCGACCCCAGCGTCAGAAATAGAGTTTGGATTGCCTTTTGAGGCAGCAATAATAGCAATATCTATTACTTCAACACATTTTTGAACTACTTCAAATGGTACTAAAGTTGCTTCTTTTGTTGCTTCTTGAATAAGGCCATTTCTTTCAATTTTTTGCGATTCTGTTTTTTTCGGATGTCGCATTGCTTGTAAAATATTATTAAAGGAGTCTGTATCTTTATCAATTAACTGTAATAAAGATTCTTTTAACTTTTGACCTTTTACAGCTAATTCATTCATTGCAGAAAACTCAGTCTCAAATCCTTTTTTTCCAATAGTTAGATTCCCTACCATTGCAGAAAGACTTGCACCTAAAGCCCCTGCTAATGCGCTTACACTTCCTCCACCAGGTGCTGGACTTTCAGAAGATAGTTCATCGTTAAACTCAGTTAACTTTAAATGAGCAAGCTCTCCATACTTTTTAGCGACTCGATATTCTACAATTTTCTCTGCAGGGTCAAATTCTGCAATTTCATCTAACCCCATGGATTTTATAGCAATGTGAATGATTTCACTCTCAGGTATACCTGTTGACCTATTTTGTTTCAATAAATAAAATTTTCCAGCATTTAACATTGCTTGCAATGGTATAAGCCCCACTAATTCACTCCCCGTCACACGAACACCTCTTTTCCGTGCTTGTTGACGAACTTCCTCAAAGGCTTCATGGGGAGCAGTAATATTGAAATTAGTTAAATTCATGGATACTTGAGCCACATTATACTCATCAATAAACCAACCTACAGCTTTTGTTGATTTCAAACTACCAGGAACCTTAACGATAGCACCCTCTTTATCTCTGATAATTTTTTTATTTGCATCCCTTTTAGCTCTTCCAGCTTCTCTAATATCAAGTGCAATATCAGTTGCAATTTTTTTATGCTTAGTATTTAAGTTTATATTATAAGCAACCAAAAATTCTCGTGCACCAATAGCAGTTACACCAGCAGATTTATTCAATCTAGTTGGCCCATAATCTGGATTCCATTCAATATTTTGCAACTTAGTTTCCATTCCTTCGTATTCACCTGCTCTAATATTTGCTAAGTTTACACGATTTGGATTTGTTGCAGAGTTTTCATACATATACACAGAAATCCCCAATTCATCACCTACTTGTTTTGCTAATTCATGTGATAACTGAGCACATTCTTCCATTGTAATATTAGATACTGGTACAAATGGACATACATCAGTTGCACCCATTCGTGCATGTGCACCAGTATGTTCTTGCATATTTATCAATTCTGCTGCTTTTTGTATACCTAGAAAAGCAGCTTTCACTACATTGTTTGGTTCACCTACAAAGGTAACCACTGTTCGATTGGTATCTCCCCCTGGATCAACATCTAACAAATGAATCCCAGAAACTGATTCTATTGCAGTAGTTATTTCTTTGATAATTTCTATATTTTTACCTTCACTAAAGTTTGGTACACATTCAACAAGTTTCATATAAACCTCTAATTATAAAATCTGACTATTAAATATACGATAAGGACAAGTAAAACTAGATTTTTAAATAAATTTTTAACAGTTAGAGTTTTCCTCCAACTTTGATGACGTAATGATTCAAATGGTCTTTTACTAATTTTCATTGTATTCCTGCAAATATGTACATAAATATTGAAATTAGTGGATGTAATACTGTACCAATTAATGAAAACGGAGTTAAATAACCAATTAAGATTATTCCCAATAAAACTTTAGGGCCATACATTTGCATTTTCCATGCAAGTTCTGGGTTGTTTTTTGAAATAAATCCACCAAATATTTGTGAGCCATCTAATGGAGCAACTGGTATCAAATTAAACATTGCTAAAGCTATATTTATATATGCAACAAAATAAATGATTAACGAAAAGGACTCACTAATTGGTAGATGTAATGTATTTAAAAATCTAATTCCAAGCCCAGCCACAAATGCTAAAACTAAATTGGAAGCAGGACCAGCAAAAGCTACTTTCATCATATCTAAACGTGGATTTTTAAAATTAACTGGAGAAACAGGTACAGGCTTAGCCCATCCAAATCCTACAAACAATATCATCAAAGCACCAACTGGGTCTAAGTGAGCTATAGGATTGAGTGTTAATCTTCCTTGATATTTTGCTGTATGGTCGCCCAATTTATATGCCATGTACGCATGTGAAAACTCGTGAAAACATAATGAAAATAATAAGATTGGAATTAAAATAACTAATACTTCTGCGGGTAGTCTAAATAACATTCTTAACCCCTTGGGTGATGTTCTTTATGAACTTCTTTTAAATATGTTTTATCTAAATGTGAATAAATTTGAGTTGTGGTAATATCTGAATGACCTAGTAGTTCTTGAACAACTCTTAAATCTGCTCCACCATGTAACAAATGCGTAGCAAAACTATGTCTGAATGTGTGAGGAGTAACTTGTTTATGTAGTCCAGAATTTAATTTTGCTTTCTGAATAATATTCCAAATCGACATTCTTGTTAGTTGACCACCTCTTGCATTTAAAAATACAAAACCCTTCGAGTTTCCTTTTTTCGCTAGCTTGGGTCTTAAATTGTATACATAATTTTTAATATCATTCAATGCGATTTTACCAAGTGGTACAATTCTCTCTTTATTACCTTTTCCAATAACACGAATAATATCTTCATTAAAGAGTATGTTAACTAAGGATAAATTTACTAATTCAGAAACTCTTAATCCAGTTGAGTATAGAGTAGAAAGGATCGCTTTGTCTCGAAATCCGAGTTTTAGAGAAGTATCTATTGTATTTATAAGAGATACAATTTCTTCTACTTCTAATATTTCTGGAATTTTTTTAGGTAGTTTTGGTGCCTTTAACAAAATTGTGGGATCTTTAGTTGATAGACCTTCATCAATTAAATAATGATGAAATCCTCTAATAGACGAAAATATACGATTGATTGATGTGGATTTCATTTGAACATTATTTTTTTCACCTTTAGGAATATATTTTAAAGTTTTAATATAATTTCTAAGTTGTTGTAAAGAAATAACATTATATTTTTTCACTTGCAAATTAAAAAACAAATAATTGGTGTAATGTTCTAAATCGTTCCAATATGCTGAAATAGTATTCGAAGATAACTGTTTGTCAAATTGTAAATATATTAAATATTTCTTAACTTCAGCATGTAAGGGATTAAATTCTTTTTCTAAATTCTGTTTAATTGATTTGGAACTCATTGTGAATGTACAACTTTTGTTAAGTTTATCAATTCCTGTGAGCTAGCACCATTTTCTATCATTGTACCTACAACCACATAACCAGCTCCAGCATCTTTAACTGCTTTAGCTGAAGTTGAATTTTGAATTCCTCCACCAACCATAATTGGAATAGAAATAATCTGAGAAAGATGTTGAATCAACGAAATTTGAGCATGATTTTCTGCACCACTCCCCGATTCCAAAAAAATTAATTTATTACCTAAATATTGACCAGCTAAAGCAGTTGCTAATATAATGTCCTTTTTTTCCATTGGAAGTGGAGTTGTATTGCTAATTATCTCGACGGATGAACGTTTTCCACCATCTAGTAAAATATAGCCAGTTGGTATAGTTTCCAATCCAATATTATAAATTACAGGCGCGGATTCTATATGTTCTCCAATCAAATATTGTGGATTTCTGCCGCTAATTAATGATAAATATAAAATAGCATCAGCATGGGTCGATATTTGTTTGGATGAACCTGGAAAAATAATTACTGGTAAATTTGTTTGGGATTTAACCAATTTAACCCGTTGATTAAACTCATTATCCATAATTAAGCTACCACCAACAAGTATTGCATCAAAATCAGATTTATTGATTGTATTAATATTTTGTAGAAAAATATCATCATTTTTAGTATCAGGGTCTAACAGTGCTAAGCATACTGCACCCCTTTTTAAACGAATTTTTTCTAAAGTATCGAATATGCTCATGAATATTTTTTAAGTTCGGTTATCAAATTATCTAATTCATTTTTAGTTCTTTTTTCTGTTACAGCAATTAATAAAAGAGAGTCAGTTAAATCATGTTCAGGTGTGTTTAACAATAACCCATTTTTTAATGCTTCATTTTTAATTTTCTTAGCGGAAATTGGTGTTTTAATAACAAACTCTTTTAGAAAATTTCTTCCATAGGGTAATGAATAGCCTTTTAACTTTAACAAACCATCAGCTAAATAGTGCGCTTTTTCATAGCAAATTTGAGCTAATGTTGGCAAACCGGTTTTCCCCATTATACTTAAATAAATAGTAGCACGTAGGGCCATAAGACCTTGGTTTGTACATATATTTGAAGTTGCATTTTCTCGTCGAATATGTTGTTCTCTTGTTTGCAAAGTAAGCACAAATCCAGATTTACCATTTTTATCATTTGTCTTTCCAATAATTCTACCAGGCATTTTCCGCATCAATTTTTTAGTGACAGCCATCAAACCTAAGTAGGGTCCTCCATATGAAACTGGATTACCAAGCGTTTGCCCTTCACCTACATAAATGTCAGCTCCACAATTTCTCGGTGATTCTAATATTGGTAATGTAGTTGGATCACTAACTGCAATTAATAATGCTTTACTATCTTGAATGATTTCTTTTGTTTTGGACCAATTTTCGATGAGTCCATAATAGTTTGGTGATTGAATTACAACACATGCCATCTCACTTACATATTGGTTAATTAATTCACAATTAGTTTCACCGTTAACAGAATCAATTTCAATAATTTGTACGTTTCGGCATTGTAAATATGATGTAACAACTCTTTTGTAATTTGGATTTAGAGTTTCAGAAATTGCAACCATTTTCTTTCTTGAAGCTGAAACTGCTAAAGAACAAGCTTCTGCAACTGCAGACGCACCATCATATAAGGACGCATTAGCAACATCCATTCCAGAAAGTTCGCAGATCATTGATTGAAATTCATATAAATATTGCAATGTTCCTTGACTTACTTCAGCCTGATAAGGTGTGTATGCTGTATAAAACTCGGATCTACTCGATAAAAAGTCAATAACAGTAGGTATATAGTGGTCGTATACACCACCTCCAAGAAAAGAAATTGAGTCTTGATTGGAGTTATTTTTAGAAGCTAAACTATTTAATTTTTCTTGTACTTCAAATTCTGATAATGCACTTTCTAAATTTAAATCATGTTTAAGTCTGATATTCTCAGGTATAATTTTAATAAGTTGAGCAAAATCAGAAATCCCTATTTGTTTTAAAAGTTCATTTTCTTGATTCGAAGTTGATGGTATATATTGCACTATGAGATATGTTCCTCATATTCTTTAGCATTCATTAAGTCAGTTAATTCGGATACATTAGTAATATTCACCTTTATTAACCATCCTTCATCATACGGTGAAGAATTTATAAGTTCTGGTGCATCTTCTAATTCTTCATTTATTTCTATAACTGTGCCTGATGATGGTGAAAACAAATCTGCAACAGTTTTAACTGCTTCAACTGTTCCAAACACCTCATTTACCTCAATAGTATTATCAATTTCTGGAAATTCAACAAATACGATATCACCCAATTCGCTTTGAGCATAGTCTGTGATGCCAATTGTAGCAACTCCATCTTCAATTTTTACCCACTCATGATCTTTTGAATATTTAAAATTATCTGGAATTTTCATAAATTATCTCTCTTCTTTTACATAATTAAATGTTTCTAAAAAACTTGTATTAAAATTACCTTTTTGGAACTCTTCATTTTCTAATATTTGCTTTTGAAAAGGAATAACCGTGTGAATTCCTTCTAATACGCATTCATCAAGTGCTCCAATCATTCTCTGAATAGCTTCTTTTCTTGTTGGAGCATGAACTATCAGTTTTGCTATCATAGAATCATAGTTTGGTGGAACAGAATAACCAGCATAGGCATGGGTATCTACCCTAACCCCCATTCCACCTGGCATGTGAAAGCTAGTAATTTTGCCTGGTGAAGGTCTAAACTTATAATTTGGGTCTTCTGCATTTATTCTGCACTCAATTGAATGTCCACGAAGCTGCATAGTTTTCATCCATTCTGGCAAAGGAATTCCTGCATGGGCTAAAATTTGATGCTTTATCAAATCAGCCCCAACTACCATTTCAGTTACAGGATGTTCTACTTGAATTCGTGTATTCATTTCCATAAAATAAAAGTCACCATGTATATCTAACAGAAACTCAATTGTTCCAGCACCTAAATAATTAACCGCTGAAGCTCCTTTGATTGCAGCATTCATTATTTTTTGACGTAAATCTGGTGTAACAACTGGAGAAGGAGATTCTTCAATTAATTTTTGATGTCGTCGTTGGATGGAACATTCTCGTTCACCTAAAGCAAAAGTATTTCCGAATTGATCAGCTAAAATTTGTACTTCAATATGACGTGGTTGTTGTATAAATTTTTCTAAATATAAATCTCCATTGTTAAATGAAGCTTTTGCTTCAGTTTCAGCTGACTCATATGCACTTTTAAGTTGGTCTTCAGACTCAACCAAGCGCATTCCTTTACCACCACCGCCAGCAGTTGCTTTAAGCATGACAGGGTAACCAGCTTCTTTAGCAATTTCTAAAGCATGCTCAACTGACTCTAATAAACCATCTGAGCCAGGAACTACTGGTACACCAACTGATTGCATTGTCTTTTTGGCTTGGGATTTGTTTCCCATTGCTTCTATTGTTTCTGGTGGAGGCCCTATAAACCCAATATCGTGTTCATTACAAATAGCCGAAAACTCAGAACTTTCAGCTAAAAACCCATAACCGGGATGAATAGCATCAGCATTAGTTAGTTCAGCTGCTGCAATAATTGCAGGAATATTTAAATAGCTTTTATTACTTTGGGGAGGACCTATACAGATTGCCTCATCTGCAAATTTCATATGAAGAGATAACTCATCTACACTTGAATATACTGCAACTGTTTTTATTCCAAGTTCCCTACATGCTCTAATTATTCGAAGTGCAATTTCACCTCGATTTGCAATAAGTATTTTCTTATACATTGTTACTTTTCTTTGATAATCATTAAAGGTTGTCCATATTCAACAGGTGATCCATCCGAAATGCCAATCTCTAATATTTCACCAGAAATTTCAGCTTCAATTTCATTGAATATTTTCATTGCTTCAATAATACAAATTACTTGACCTACTTCTACTCTATCACCTACTTTTACAAATGGTGGCGATCCTGGTTTTGGTGATTCATAAAACGTGCCTACTAAAGGAGCAATAATTTCTGTACCTTCAACTTTTTTTGATTCAACATTTTCCTGTTCTGGCTTTGTAGAGGGTTTTTCCTTGACAGGTTTAGCTGCTTCTGGAGTTAATTCTTGTTTAACTTCTGTTGGTTGAATTGTTGAAGCAGTTTTTTCAATAACTTGAGTTTCTATATTCCTATCAAATGCTTTTTTCAACCTTATTTTTTGTGCACCCCAAAAGGAAGAAACTTCAAGTTCATTTATACTAGTGTTTTCAATAACCTCAATAAGTGTTTTAATTTTATCTTTCAACATATTTAATCCTTAACTCTTTCAATATACCGTTTATCTCGAGTGTCAACTCGAACTTTTTCGCCTTCTTGGATAAATAATGGAACTTGAATTACAACGCCAGTTTCTAATGTTGCAGGTTTAGTTCCTCCTTGAGCGGTATTACCTTTCTCACCAGGGTCAGTATTTGTAATTGTTAAATTCATATGTGGCGGAATTCGGACTTCAATAGGATTTTCACCATTAAATGCTATTGTAGTAGGTGTGTTTTCTATTAAGAAGTCCACAACATCAGTTACATGAATTTTTGAAAGTGAAATCTGATCGTATGTTTCATTATCCATAAAATAATAAAAATCTCCATCATTATATAGATAATTAAAATCACGTGCTTCTATTCTAATTATCTCAATTTTTTCTCCAGCTCTAAAAGTTTCCTCAACAACTTGCCCAGTTTGAATGTTTTTTAACTTTGACCGAACAAATGCCGGACCTTTACCAGGTTTTACATGTTGAAATTCTACAATTTTAACAAGTTTACCTTTTCTTTCAATAATTAATCCGTTTTTAATATCCGCTGTAGTCGCCACAAGTGCATCCTTTCTCAAATAAAATAGATATGAAATTTACACATCTATTTTACAAATATCACAATTTTACATAAAATATTTTATTCTATTTCAAGCTTCATTTTTTTAACTTTATTTTTGTAGTTTTCTATTTGATCTTTAGTTTCTTTTTTGCTCCAATTTAACAAATTGGCCATTATTGTCGCAACCTCATTTACTTTAGTCAACCCATTGTCAACCGAATATCTATAAAAATTTGTTCTTCTAAAAAAAATATCTTCTAGCTTTAATGCCATTGTATTATTGATATAGTAAGTTATCAATTTTTGAACATCATGCGTACATGTTTGATGATGTCTAATTGTTTGTGATTTT
>CAZCRK010000021.1:1261-22323 GCA_964501035.1 uncultured bacterium | reverse complement strand
GAAGCATCATCATCACACACACCACAATTATCAACGTAACCAGATCCAAAACAAATTCCACATTCATCCATGTCTGCATTGCCACCTTCACAAACACCACAATCATCTAATGCAGAAGTCCCACCCCAAACACCAGCACAATCTTGTACACAGTCATTTGAAGCATCATCATCACATGTTCCACAATTATCAGCATAACCTGAACCGAAGCATACACCACATTCATCCATGTCAGCATTGCCACCATTACATACATCACAATCGTCTAGTTCAGCTGAGCCACCACATTCATCTGTACAATCAACATAATTTTCTGCACAATCAGGGTACTCATCTGTACAGTCCTCTACTAAATCATTTCCTTCATCAATATAATAGCTAAATGGTATTGCATTACCAGATGCATCAGAAAACACTAAATCTACAAGACCAGTTGCTTCTCCGTTTAATGTAAGTTCTACGAGTGTTCCGCAACCAGCTGGAATGGTTAATCCCTGCATGGAAAATCCAAGAACCGTGGAACCTCCACCACTTATCATAAAACCTGATTCGGCTGCATCACCACCCTCGGCAGAATTAATAGTTGCTCCTTCAACCGTAAATTGGAAACCACCAATATCTTGTGAAGAATTATATTCAACAAAACTATCTGCATTTAATGAAATATTAAGGTCAGGTAAATCACATCCATCAGTTATTTCTCTACCACCATCGACACATTCTTCTACTTCTGTACCAGGATTACCAAGTCCATCACCATCGGTATCTTCACAAAAGGTGTAAAGCATGGCGTCTCCACCACATACACCCATACAATCTTCAACGCTTCCGTAACAGTCACAGTCACCTTCTGGAATACCATCACCATCACAAACACCGCATTCATCAACAACAGCATCGCCACCACAAACACCTAAACAATCTTCAACATTTCCATCGCAATCACATTCACCTGCTGGGATACCCTCACCATTGCATATTCCACATTCGTCTAATACAGCTTCACCACCGCAGTCACCATTACAGTCAACATCAACAACGCAATTACCTTCACAATCAAAATTCTCTTCAGGGTATTCACAACAGTCACCACAATCTACATTTGCTTCCGAATTAAAGTTACATGAGGATTCATCCATACAACCAATAACATCATCTGTTCCACCACTCTCTTCATTTTCAGCATTTGGTGTTCCAAAATTTGCTAATTCTTCATCAGAACCATCTTCACCCCAAAGAATATCACTTATTCCATTTGAACTATACCAATTTGAAGGATCAGAATTATCTGATGTCCAGTCTAGTAATTCTACAGAATGACCTCTGTTAGCACTTCCAACAGGCCATCCTTCACCAATAGAATAATGCAAATTATCAACTTCATTACTATTTGCATCTAAAAGAATAATTGTACCTGAACTAGTGGATAAATTAAAATCTACTATTGCACTATTTTCAATATCTTCACCAGCATATAATTCATCGGCATCGGCATTAAAAAATGGGTCATCCTTACTAAGTAAAAAGTAACCCCACGCTGGAATAGTACCACTGGAAATTATCCCATCTTCATCATTTATCATCCAGCCGGATATATCTACTTCATCACTACTTGCATTATATAATTCAACATAATCTGGAACCGATGTGCCTGATGCTGATCTAAAGAAAAATTCATTGATAACAATTTCGTATGATGCACCCACTGAAATTTCAGAAACTGCAGTTAAAATAGATCCATAATTACCATTTCCAGTTGAATATGAAAGGTTAACTTCTGTTTCTACCTCTTCAGATGCGTCCCAAACTTTGGCAATTATTGAGTTTCCAGAAACATAACCAGCTAACTGTCCACCACCAAAGTCACACATATCAACTGAACCAACAGTAACAATTTCAAGTTGAGAGCCTGTCCATGTTCCAGCACCAACTAATACTTCACCATTAAAGCTTCCATCACAAGCATCATTTGCTTCTGTAATACCACTTGCATCAAACAATCCAATTTCATCGCCTACTTCAAGCGTTGATATAGTTGATTCAAATACAATAAGAGATGATTCACCAGTTATTGGTAAATCAACATTAAAATGTGCTTCAGCAAATGTAACTCCAGAAACAGATGTTAAAATTGATCCAAAAGTACCATTTCCGATTGAATATTCAAGAGAAACAGAATATTCAGTTTCTTCTGAAGCATCCCATATTTTTGCAACAATATCATGTCCACCAATATATCCAGCAAGTTGAGAACCACCAAATTGACACATATCAACGGAACCAATTGTTACTATTTCAAGCTGTTCACCTGTCCATACACCCGAGCCTACAAGAACTTCACCATTAAAGCTACCATCACATGCATCGTTTGCTTCGGTTATACCATTTACATCAAACAATCCAATTTCATCGCCTTCATCTAAATTTGCAATAGCAGATTCAAATACAATAAGGGAAGATTCACCCGTATTTGGAAGATTTACATCAAAATATGTTTCGACACACTCAGAACCATCTCCACCGCAAACTCCACACTCATCTAATTCTAAATTTCCACCACATTCGCCTGCACAATCTTCAACGTGTCCTTCGCAATCACAAGCACCTTCAGCAATATATTCACAATCACCTTCAGCACCATAATTACAAGCATCAATATCCTCGCATAATTCTGGACCACCTATTTCAAAATCAGTGCCTAACTCAACTGACATTGCTTGTCCACTTGCATCAGAAAATACTGGTGAATTTAAAGAAAAATTTCCTTCACTACCCGTAAATCCAACATCCACAAAACAAAGTGCACCAGAACCAGATGGAATTACAGCTCCTGTCATTGAAAAACCCAAAACCATTCCACTTGGACTAGATGACATCATAAATCCTGCATCACCAGCACGACCTCCTGAAGCACCATGCACCGTGAAATCTCCAAAACTAGATTCTACATTGAATTGGAATCCACCTACATCTGAAGAATTTTCCATAAATATCTCTAAATTACCGTCATTGTAGTGACTAATTTCAATATATACTTCTTCACCAAAAATAAAATTCATTGATAAAGCGGTTATAACTAAGATTGCATAGCGTGTAAGTGTAGGCACAATGTGACCCTCCTATTGGTTGTTATTAATAAACTGTTTCGATTAATTGGGACGTTTTTAGACAAGTTATTTTTGTTCAATTTTAAGTAATCAAAAATGATATTCATGTCCTTATAAAGATTATTCACTCTATTTTATAGTAAACTTGCCATAATTTCATATTTAATTTAGATAAGAAAGATTGATATTACATGTAACAAGATGTAACATTTGTAATGTACATCACAAATTATTCAAGAGTGAATATTTTCCCGGGTAATTGGGAAACAATATTTCGTAATTCTAAAGATAATAAGATTGAAAGTATTTCTGGACTATCTTTGTTCATTTCGATACATAGTGTATCTATATGGATTGGTCCATTTTTTAAAATATTGTAAACTTCAGATTCTTGTTTATTTAGTTCTGGGATTAATTCACATTGTTTAACCCCTTTCTCTATTTGAAGCTCAGATAATATATCATCGATAGAAGAAACTAATTTTGCACCTAGTTGAATTAATTTGTTAGTACCAAATGAACGAGTTGAATTGATATTTCCGGGAACTGCAAACACTTCTCTGTTTTGATCAAGAGCATTATATGCTGTAATCACAGAACCACTTTTTTTACCAGCTTCAATGACAACAACCCCTACACTAAGACCACTAATAATTCTGTTTCGTTTGGGAAAATTTTTAGCATCTGGTTTTGTACCGGGGATGAATTCTGATATAAAGACCCCGTTTTCTAATAACAAATCTACTAATCTGTTATTTTCAGATGGATATATAATGTCCAAACCATTTCCTAAAACTGCAATTGTATTTCCACCACGTTTAAGCACTTCATGGTGAGCAATTGTATCAATCCCCCTTGCAAAACCAGAAGTAACCACTAACCCTGCTTTAACTAAATCATGCACTAAATCTCTGGTTACTTTTTTCCCATAATCACTTGGATTTCGTGTACCTACAACTGCAATGGATGGATTTTCTGGGATTTCACCCTTTATAAACAATCCAACTGGTGCATCATAAATTGTTGCAAGAAGTTGTGGATATTTATCATCCCAATATGGAATATATGTTGCATGGTCCTTTGTTGTTTCTTCTAATGCTTGAAGTCCAATATTTTCATCATGTTTATTTATCTTATTGGCAATATCAATTGAAATAGATTCTACTTGACATAAATCACTTTGGTTTAAGTTATTGATATTAGAAATATCTGGAAATTTTCTCAGGATATGGCGAATTCTAGCAGGACCCACTCCTTTTACAGATGATAAACTAATCAGTTGATGCTTGGGTATCATTTTTCTGGGACTCTATCAATTCAATAATTTTATTTTTTGTTTGTGTCAAATTAGTACCACTCACTGAAGACATTATCACATATGGAATATCTTTAGGAAGGTTAAGTTCTTTTAGTAATTCTTCATTTTCTACATCATACTTTGAAACTAACAATATACTTGGACGAGCATTTAAACCTGCACCAAATTTATCTAACTCATTTCTTAATATTGAATATTCAGCATTAATATCTTCAGAATTGATATCAACTATAAATACTAAAATTTTGGTTCGTTCAATATGTTTTAAAAACCGGGATCCAAGTCCCTTGCCATCAGCTGCACCTTCAATCAATCCAGGAATATCAGCCATAACAAAAGAATTATAATCGTGATATTTTACAATACCTAAATTGGGAACTAAGGTCGTAAACGGATAGTCAGCTATGCGTGGTTTTGCATTGGATATCCTCGAAATAAACGTTGATTTCCCTGCATTAGGAAATCCGACTAATCCAACATCAGCTAAGACCTTTAACTCTAAATCAATTAATAATTGTTCGCCGGGTTGACCATCATTTGCAATACGTGGGGCAGTTTGTGTTTTTGTTTTAAATCGAGCATTCCCAAATCCACCATTTCCACCATTGACAATTATAAACGAAGATTCATTTTCTGTTAAATCAACAAGTACTTGATTTGTGTCGGAATTTTTTACAATGGTTCCAGGAGGAACATCAATAATTAAATCTTCACCATTTTTCCCATGGCAATGTTTCCCTTGTCCGTGTTGTCCTTTGCCTGCTCTATAATGTCGATTATAAGATATGTCATGTAGCGTTGATAATTGTGGATTAACCCGTAAAACAACATTGCCTCCGTTACCACCATCACCGCCACATGGACCACCCTTGGGACGAAATTTTTCACGTAAAAAGGCAATACATCCATGACCTCCGTCACCTGCCTTAACATTTATTTTTACATGATCAATAAATTTCATTATAAAATTAGGGGCGAATTTTAACTCGCCCCTATATGCTTTTACATATTTCCTATTAATGCATCGCCAAACTCAGAGCATTTAAGTTTTGTTGCATTATCCATCAATCTATGGAAATCGTATGTAACTCGTTTTTGTTCAATTGTTTTATCGATTGCATTGACAATTAAATCAGCAGCTTCTGTCCACCCCATAAATCTAAACATCATTTCACCCGATAAAATTACTGATCCAGGATTTACTTTGTCTTGTCCAGCATATTTTGGAGCGGTTCCATGTGTGGCTTCAAAAATTGATTTACCTGTTACATAATTGATATTTGCACCTGGTGCAATACCAATTCCACCCACTTGGGCTGCAAGAGCATCCGAGATATAATCGCCATTTAAATTCATGGTTGCAATAACATCATATTCGTCAGGTCGAGTAAGTATTTGTTGTAAAAATGCATCCGCAATGGAGTCTTTTACAATTATTTTACCCTCTTTAACAGCTTGTTCTTGTGCTCTATTGGCATCATCTTTTCCGCTTTCTTCAACAATTCTGTCATATTGCGCCCACGTAAACACTTTATCGCCGTATTCTTTTTCAGCTAACTCATAACCCCAATTTTTAAATGCGCCTTCGGTAAACTTCATAATGTTACCTTTGTGAACCAAGGTTACACTTTCACGATTATTATCAATTGCATATTCAATTGCAGATCTAACTAGACGTTCTGTGCCTTCTTGAGAAATTGGTTTTATACCCAATCCAGTTGTTTTAGGAAAACGAATTTTGTCAAATCTATCTCCAAAATTTTCTTTAAGGAGATTTATTAATTTTTCAACATCACCAGTTCCTTCTTCAAACTCTATCCCTGCATAAATATCTTCGGTATTTTCTCGGAAAATAACCATATCAATTTTGGAAGGATTTTTAACTGGAGAGGGTACACCTTGAAACCATTTAACAGGTCGTTGACAAACATATAAATCTAGTTTTTGACGAAGAGCTACATTAATTGAGCGTATTCCTCCGCCCACGGGTGTTGTTAATGGTCCTTTAATAGCTATTAAGTATTCGTCTATCATATCCAACGTTTCTTGCGGAAGCCATGTATTTGGACCATATACATCATTGGCTTTATCACCAGCGTATACTTCCATCCATTCAATTTTTCTTCGACCATCATATGCTATTTCAACAGCTTTATCAAAAACTCGTACGGATGCTGCCCAAATATCAGGACCAATCCCATCTCCTTCAATAAATGGTATAATTGGACTGGCAGGAACGTTTAACTTAGTTCCTTCCATGGTTATTTTTTGTCCATTTGATGGAATAATTACTTTACTCATGTTTTACTTCCTTCTTTTTAGTTGTTTTACTCTCTTTAGTTAATTTCTTTATAGATTCTGAACTGTTATTTTTGTCTGTATTTTTCTTTGAATAGTCTGTTAAATAAAATCCGGTTCCTTTAAATATCAAACCAGTTCCACCTGAAATTTTACGCTGAACCTGTCCTCCACAATCGTTGCATGAATTGAGCGGTTTCGCATTCATTGATTGAAACGCAGAAAATTCATTGCTACAAACTTCACATTGATAATTATATGTTGGCATATTCACTCTTTTTTTGCATTGCTGTAATTGAAGCAACACGCACAATATCCTCAACTGAACAACCTCGAGATAAATCATGCACTGGTTTATCAAGCCCTTGTAGTAACGGACCTAGTGCAGAATAATTTGCTAATCGTTGAGCTATTTTGTACGCAATGTTACCCGCATCTAAATTAGGAAATATAAACACATTAGCTTTACCTTTCAACGGTGAGTTGGGTGCCTTTACATTAGATACATTTGGAATGAATGCAGTGTCAAATTGTAACTCCCCATCATGCGTATAATTTGGATATTTTTTTGCAAAAACATTTACAGCTTTTCGCACTTTTTCCACTCTATAATGTTCTGCACTTCCTTTAGTAGAAAAAGATAAAAAAGCAATTTTAGGTTCTTCTCCAGTTAGCAAATGGTGAAACTTAGCTGAATCATGTGCTATCATAGCTAATTGATTACTATCAGGTTCTGGAATAACACCACAGTCTGCAAATGTTAATGCTGTTTCACCATCTGGAGAAATCATAAAAAATATACTAGAAACCCATTTAGATGTTTTGGATACTCCAACTGTTCTTATGGCAGATCGAAGCACATCACTGGTTGCAGTATCTGCACCAGCTATCACACCATCAATCTCTCCATTTTCAAGAAGAGCCATAGCAAGGTGCAATGGATTTTCTAAATATGTTTCTAAATCTTGTTTCCGCCAATTTTTTGAAAAAGGCTTTTTGGATAATAAACTTGTATAGGTATCAAAATTGGATTTATAATCATCAATTTTAATAACATTAAAGCCTAAATCTGTTAATTTTTTCTTGGCATTCTGAATGCGAATATCCGAAGATTCTGGTAATGCTAACTTTGCATTATTTTGCAACCCTATTTCTATAATTCTTTGTTCGTATCTATTCATTAAACTTTTTGGATAATGCTTCAACGACAAGCTTTGGTACGTATTGACTAACATCCCCTTTAAGTGATGCAACTTCACGAATTAAAGATGAGCTAATATGAGTATATTTAGCATGGGGCATCATAAATAATGTACTCACATCATTATTCAAACTTCTATTCATCAATGCCATTTTAAATTCAAACTCAAAATCTGACAGAGCTCTTAAACCACGAATAACTGCAATTGCATTATTTTCTACAGCATAGTTCATAAGAAGACCTTCAAAACTATCTACTTCAACATTAGTAAGATTAGCTACAGAATCTAAAATTAATTTTTTCCTATCAACCTCAGTAAATAGGGCATTTGATTTTTCACTGTTGTGAGCTATCGTTACAATGACCTTATCAAAAATTTTAGAAACTCTCTCAATAATATCTAAGTGACCATTTGTTATTGGATCGAATGAACCTGGATAAATTGCTATTTTCATGCGACATTCCTCCAAAATAAAACATGAGTGTTCCCATATTTTTTTATTCTAACATTAATAGTTTCATCAATTGTACACCTTTTTGTTTCCATACAAAACACACCATCTTTTACCAAATGTGGTTTAACGAGTTCTAACAATTCTTCAAAAGAAAATTTCCCATAAGGTGGGTCAGCAATAATTACATCAAACATCTCTAATGACGTTGATAAAAACCGGTTTACATCATATTGTTTTAAAACAACGTCATCAGTAGAACAAATTGTTTCTATATTTTTTAATAAATTTTGAAAAACTAAAGTGTTTTTTTCAACACTTGTTAAATGAATTGCCCCTCTACTTAATGCTTCTATTCCTAATGTACCTACCCCAGCAAACAAATCCAATACCTTTAATCCATGAAATGGCTCTAATATTTGCAACATTGATTTTCGTACTTTTGCTTGAGTTGGCCTGACATACTTGTCAGGTACATCATGTAAATTTCTTCCTTTATATTTTCCGGAAATAATTTTTATCATAATGGTGAAATATTTATGATGAACACGTTATCATGTTGTTTTTTTATATCAATTAGACTACTACTAATGATTTTGGAGTCTAACAGTTGTAATAAAATAGATACAATTTCTGAGCTATTTCCTTCCAACCTGTTATCGGTTAAGTTTAATGATGATGGACGTTTCTTTTTCCATGCTTCATCTTTTGCTGAAACCCAAGGAAAACTAATCAACACTGAACTTTTTCCATTTTTATTTATAAGTTTTACTTTTGTATTAGTAGATTCAATATTTTCTTTTATTCTAAGTATTTCATTATTTGATAAGTTATGTAAAGATATAAGTAGTTTTGATTGTGTGAACTCAATTGAATCAATATATTGCGTTTCAGATAAAAGAATTTGTATCACATCTGAAACTGCTATTTTATTATCCATTTGATTAGAACTAGATGAATTATTTGAATAGATGCCATATAGACTTAAGCCCATTAGCACAACTAGTCCAATGAGTAAATACTGGTTCAACTTGGATTTCTTTTTTTTAGTGTTAACTTCATTAGTTGGAGCATGGTTTTTATGAACCACTTTAGGTTCGATTGTGCTATCCTTGATTTCTTGAACCACATTAGCTTTTTCTGTTTGAAAACCCGGTGTTTGTAAAAGATTTAAATCAAACATCTATGCCCCTAAATGCAACTCCTGTTTCAGCAAATGATAATGAACTAAACTCATTTATTTTTTTATCTACTTCCATTTCAAGAACAGAAAATGGATTCAATAGTATTAAGTTTTCAATTACTAAGTTCATTAATTCACGAGTTTCTTTTTGTCGCTTATCACATTGATACACAAAAACTTTCTCTGCACATGTAAACTTTGACTTGTTAGATTTAATAATATCATTCAACTGATCAACAAGTAGGTTTGCTCCATTATGGCACCCAATTACTTGAATTGGTTTGATCTTTTTATCGATTTTTCTAATTGAAAGAAATGTTAAGAGTTTTCCATCTTTTATATACAATAAATGATCAATATTTCGTTTTCCAATTTTCCAAATTACATAGCTACTTAACTGATTTGTATGATACCATTGTCTTGCACCTTGTTCAGCAGAAAATATTCCACAACTTAGTCCATTTAGCTTGCAATTATTTTTTGACGCTATTTCTAATATATTTTTTTTGAAATTTGAAGGTAATGTAAGACCTAAAACAGATTTTGAATCCGTATGCATTGGAAATTGAAATGATTCAAACTTTTCACTTAGGTTTTCTTCAGAAGTTTGTGCAAAATGCCAGTTAATTAACGATTCTTGAGATGAATCATCGCTACGGATTTGAAAAAGGTTTACATGTGTTATATCAATGGAAATAGAAACTGGGGTTGGTGTGCTTTTAGTAATTTCTTTTAATGGTTCGAAGATTTGATTTACACTATTTGTATCCTTAAAATTAATTCCACCATTCACATGTATTGAATTAAAATAGGTTACTAAGGGGCCACTTTCAGATGGGACCCATTTTACATAGTGAATATTTTCCCCACATTGTGAAATTCCAAACAAACAAAATACCTCTATTCACCTGCCCAGCTTTGTTCTCCACCTACAATTTGTCCATGTTTCCCAGAATAAAATTTAAAAATTCCAAATCTAGGCTCGCTATAGTCCTCAGAAACTGGAGATGAAACAGTAAAAATTGGAGCCTCAGGGTCACTGTCATCTATACTAAAGATATATGGTTCACCCATAATTTTACTTGAAACAGGGCATGTTAAAAGTTCTTGTGTTAGGTGAAACTTTTGTCTCAGATAATCTGTATAAATTTCTGATCGACTTGCTGTATCCGAAGCAAATATATCATAAAACAGAGAATCTTGTTTGAACATATTCATATTCATTGCATTTACAAAAAGAGTATCAATACCACCACTCTCTGGATTTTTCATTCCTACAGTATAAATGGTATCAAGAGATACTCGTTTTAAGTTTTCTGCTACACTAAATGTTGTATCAACTCGAATATCAAACCCTGTTTCAACATTAACATTATATGATTTCTTTGGTAAATGTATAACCTGATCTCCTGTAAACAAACTATCTGCCTGGAGTGAATCCATTGCAGATTCAACGAGTGTAAATAATTCTATCCCATCTAAGGTATAGGATCCAGTTAACTCATAATAAAATTCTTCTGCATCTGATATAATAGACATTCTTCTTCTACTTTCAGTTCGGTATTCATCTTCTTCTTCCCAAATTACCTGAGGGATATACACCATTATTAACAAAACAAACGTTGAGAGTACAATGACCCAATCTAAAATAGTAATTTGTTTCGAATATTTTTCTTCTGAACTCAAACTAACCTCCTATTGTTTATTAACAATAATATAATCTGAAAATTTATCAAATGTTTTCTGACCAATTCCTGATACTTGTAAGATATCTTCAATTTTATTGAATCCACCTAACTTTTCTCTTTTTTCAATAATTTTTTCTGCTGTTTTAGGACCTACACCCTTTAATGTAACTAGTAAATCAATATCAGCAGAATTAATATCAATCTTATGGTAGATTTCATCAGTATTGCTGTTATTTGATGAAATGATTTTTGCAACCTCTTCATCTTTAGCAACCAAAGTTAATCCATCATTTTTATTGTTGAAAAATTTACCTTTTATTGCTGAAATCAATAAACCAAGTAGAAATATGCCCGATAAAAATACAACAATATTACGTTCTACTTTGGTAAATATTTTCATGAGAATTTCTTAAATTCTGGCTCTTTACCTAGCTCAGATGAAAGCTCTTGGATAACCTTTTTGGTATTTTTTGAAAATTTAACAGGAGTAATGATATTAACTTTTACAAGTTGATCACCGTTGCGATTCCTGTTCAAAATTGGAAATCCCTTTCCACGTAAACGTAACACTTGTCCACTTTTAATTCCAGCAGGAATCTTTAATTGAACCTTTCCAGATAGGGTAGGTACTTCAATGGATGTACCTAAGACTGCATCAGGGTATTGAATCCAACAATCAATTAATACATCATCAGCATCTCTGACTAGAAGTTGATGTTCTTTTTCATCAAAATAAATGATTAAATCGCCTGCTGGTCCTCCATATCCTCCAATATTTCCCTTTCCTGGTTGAGTCATGTAATTTCCTTTTGTTACACCAGCAGGGATTTCTATTTCCACAGTTGCAGTATTTTTAGTACTCCCATTACCCCTACAACTTCTACAAGGATTAGATACAACTTGACCTCGTCCACTGCAATGATGACAAGGTTGAACATTTACTACTTGTCCTAAAAAAGATCGCTGCACCCTTCTAATTTCTCCAGATCCATCACACGATGGACAGTTTACAGGTTGTGATCCTTTTTTAGCACCAGAACCTGAACAATCACCACATCGTTCCATCCGTTTTATTTTGATAGTTTTAGATGCACCAGAAAAAATTTCTTCATAGGTTAAAGAAATAGAAATTTTAAGATCGCTCCCTCGTTGAGGTCCACCTCTCTGGCGCTGTTGACCTCCACCAAAGAAATCACTAAATCCGCCACCTCCACCAAAAATATCACCAAATGAGCTAAAGATATCATTGATATCCATATGCGAATATTGACCACCTTCAGCTTGATTTACACCGGCATGACCAAACTGATCATATCTCGCTTTTTTGTTGCTATCACTAAGTACAGAATATGCTTCTGCTGCTTCCTTAAATTTTGCTTCAGCGTTATTATCTCCAGGGTTTTTATCTGGATGATATTTCATAGCAACTTTTCGATAAGCACGTTTTATTTCACTCTCAGAAGAGCCTTTAGACACGCCTAATATATCATAATAATCTCTCACTATTTACTCACCACAACTTTAGCATGTCTAATAATTTTTTCGTGATATTTATACCCTTTTTCAAATTCTTTTAATATGACACCTTCATCTTTATCAGAATCTTCACTCATTAATGCTTCATGTATTTCTGGGTCAAAAATTTCATTAATTGAATGAAATGGAGTTATTGCATTTTCTTCTAAAACTTTATCGAGTTTATTGATTATTAATCTTATACCATCTATAACAGAATTTTTTTCAGATGATTCAACTTCAACGGTTCGATGCAAGTCATCAAGTACAGGGAGTATATCTTTAATTATTTTTTCACCTGAATATCTAAACAAGTTATGTTTTTCATCTTGGGTGCGGCGCTTGTAATTATCAAACTCAGCTAACAACCTAACATTTTTATCCTTAGAATGTTCAAGTGCAGTTGATACTTCTTTTATCTGTGCATCAAGTGATTTAACCTGAGTCTTTAATTTATCTAACTCAGTTTGTTTTTTGGTTTTTGGTTTAGCTTGTTTTTTGACTTTTGGAGTCACTTTATCTGATGTTTTTGATTTCTTTGTCATCTAACCTAAATATTTATTACTGAAAATAGACTTTGAATTTACGATTTCTTGTAAAATCATTACAAGAATATGATATTAATTATTAAATTAAAAGTAACTATCTAAGATATTTAGAAATTCCACGGTAACTACCGATAAATCCAAGTAGCATCCCTAAAATGACATTTAGAATTATTATATAATCTTGGCGGAATATTGACTCATAGTTAAATGTTTCTGATATATACAATTGAAGTGTATTGAACATATACAAAATAAAAATTGATAGTAAAGCTCCAATCAACCCTTGTAAAACACCCTCAAAAATAAATGGAAACCGTATAAAACTATTCGTTGCTCCTAACAAGTGCAGTGTTTCAACATGAGTTTGTTTTGCATGAATAATTAAACGAATTGTGTTAGAAACTAATATAATTGCTACAATAAATATCGAAAACCCAACTAATAAACTAATTGCCAAAACGTTTTTAACAATTTTATCTATTCTAGTAATCATACCTTGTTTAAATGAAGCAGTTTCAACGTTTTCAAACTGACGAATTTTCTTTGTAATCTTAAACATTCTATCTTGATTTCTAAATTGCTTGTCAATTTCAAAACTTCCACCCATAGGGAGTGGGTTTGTGCCAATAATTTGAACGATATCTTCCTTAAAATAGTTTTTAAAAATACTTGATGCCTTGTCTTTATCAATAAACTCGCCCTGTTCTACACCATCAATCAATAAAATATCATTAAATGTATCAATTGCTTCATTATGTGAAATATCACTGAAGAAAAAAACTTCTATTTGATATTGTTCTTTAAAACGATAAGAAAAATCAACAAGGTTTATATATGTAAAATATGCTAGACTAAAAACAATAAGCGTGATTGAAATTGTAAATGATGATATAAGTGCAGGTACTTTTGCTCGAAACAAAGCTTTTACGCTATCATTTATCAAATACAACAATCTATTCATGAAACAACCATTCTGCCTTTATTTAACTCAATAAATCGTTTTAGTCTGGGTCTCACTAATGGAAAATTGTGCGTTGACATTAAAACAGCAGCACCTGAATCTGTTGCAATTTCCAATAAATCAATAATATCATCCGAAACATTGGGGTCTAAATTTCCTGTTGGTTCATCCGCTAAAATAATTTTAGGTTCTTTCACTAATGCTCGTGCAATACATACTCGTTGTTGTTCACCACCACTTAATTCTAATGGAAATGTATTTTCAATCCCTTTTAAATCTACTTTTTCTAAAATTTCAGGAACCTTCAACTTGATTTGTTTTGTGGGAGTTCCAATGATTCTAAGAGGTAAAGCAATATTGTCAAAAACAGAACGGTCGGTTAATAATTTAAAATCTTGAAAAATCATTCCAATGTTTCGCCTAAAAAATGGAATATTCCGTTTTTTGATTTTGGTAACATCCTTACCGTCAATTAAAAGTTTACCCTGCTGAACTGGAATATCTTTATACACCGCTTTTAATGCAGTAGATTTGCCTGCACCAGTTGGACCCATGATAAAAACAAATTCTCCACCTTCGAGTTCAAATGATAAATCAAAAATTCCCACATTTTCTTTGTAGGTTGCGGTTACATTGTCAAACTTAATCATCTTTTAAATTACACGTTTTTAATAGTATCATTGTAGAAAATTCAAATAGAAAAATATAGAATAAGCAACCAATAAACACCAACCAACATTCTTGCTAATTCCATTTTTAACACGTAAAATAATCAAAAGCAACATGGTGAGCCCCAACATCATGCTTAACTGAATCCATACATCTGCAAAAGTTACTTCAATAGGTTTAATTATAATCGTCAAACCTAATACTGCAACAATATTCATAATATTTGAACCAATTATATTACCTATTGCAAATGCAGAGTTTCCTTGCTTGGCAGCGATCGCAGATGTTGCTAATTCAGGAAGGGAAGTACCTATAGCAACTATCGTCATTCCAACAGTAATTGATGATACCCCTAATATTTTAGTAATACCTATGGCTCCTTCTACAAAAAAATGAGAGCCAAATGCTAAACCTGTTATACTAAAAATTATAAAAAAAGGTACTGACAATGAAAATGCCTTCTTTGGCTCATCTAAATCAATATCTGAATCTCGTTTAACTAAGTAATACACATAAAAACCTAGCACTATAAACAACTGAATCCCTTGAAAAGCTGTTAGATGCCCATTTACAATAAATATTAATGGCATGGTCGTAATTGTTAAGAGAAATAATAAATCTACTTTTATTTTTGAAAATGTAAAAACAATTGGATAAATGATAGCTGTGATTGACAAAACCAAACCAATGTTAGCAATATTTGATCCAATGATATTTCCAAGTACAATACCTGGTTCATTTTTAAAATTAGCCAATATACTTACAACTAATTCCGGCAAGGAAGTTCCAAATGCAACTATAGTTATTCCAACAACTATTGGAGATATTTTAAAATGACTTGCTAGTTTTTTACTGTTTTCAATTAAATATTCTGCACCGAAATATAGAAATATTGAACCACCAATGAATTGTAAAATGTATAAAAACTCACTCATAAATACAGCTTATTTTCCCTTATGTAAGAAAGTACATCTTGATTTATCATTAACTCTATATTTTTGTTATCAATCAAAGATTTTCTTAATTCAGTTGAAGAAATATTAACCTTAAAATCACTTATAAATTCATCCTTTTTATCTAACAATTGCAATGGTTTATGGCCATCTCTATGAAAACAAATAATTTGTACATATTTTCGAATTTCTTCTATTTTAAACCATTTTTCTAACGAATTGTATTGATCTTCACCTACTACCATAGTTAATTCAGCTTCGTTCCATTTTTGTTTTAGATAATGAATGGTATGTATAGTATAGTTTGGATTAAGTGAATTTAACTCAAATTTATCAATTTCAATTTTAGGCGAATTGACAGTTTTTTTTAACATTTCAATTCGTTGTTGGTCAGTTGCAATTGGTTTGTTATGTTTATGTGGAGATTGTTTTACGGGTATAAAAATAAATTTATCAGCTATCTTGCAACAATATTCAGCAATTTTTTGATGACCCAAATGGGGTGGGTCAAATGTGCCTCCAAAAAAAAATATTTTCACTTATACAAACGAATGTAATCAGACATTGATAAACCATTTTCTGTTTTTTCAAAAAGCAGACTTGCTTCTTGAAATTTATCAGCTGATTCAAAACTAGTTTTGTTGTATTGTAAGTATTTCTCTGCCATATCTCTATTCCCTTCTAAAATATAGGTAAATATTATGGCCACACGAGCTTCATCTGCAAATTTTGTATCATAGTAATGTTCAAGTACCTCATTAAAATACAAATGAGCAGAATCATACTCCTCTAATTTTAAATAAAGTCGAGCCGATTCATAACTCTTTTGAGCCAACCTATCTCGAAGTTCATCAATCAATGCTTCAGCCTTCTTAGTATTGTCGTGATTTGGATAATCTTCAATAAAGTATTGTAACTTATCAAGAGCAGCATGCGTAGATGTTTGATCTTTTTCAAATCCATGGCTTAAATTAACAGCACATTCACAAATTTTGAATCGTGCATCTTCAACTTTTTGAATATCTTGTGAATCTCTAGCAAACCTGTCAAACTCAACCATTGCTTCAGAGTAAGATTTAAGTTTAAAATATGATTCGCCAAGATAAAAATGTGATTCAATAGCTCTTGATGAACCAGGATTATTCATAACTATAAATTGAAATTCTTCATTTGCTCGTGTATATTTACCTTTTTCAAAATATGCAATCGCTTTAGCAAACCGAATATTGAGATCATCCTCAAATGAAACCTGTTTGGATCCACATCCAGTTAAAATTAACACTATCCAAATAATTAATGTTTTTTTCATTTTACCACCTAATTGATACTGTAACACCACCCACTCCCCATGGATTTTTATAATCGTAATATGTATTTGCAGAGATTGTATGACCCCTTTTATTATTCCAAAGTTTGGCTAAAATAAGAGCATCTAACATACTTACAACATGATTCGCTAATATACCTTTTAATGCAATTTCCGCTAACTCGTACGTATCATTTGCACGTGTTCGTAATGTTTGTTGATAATATTTTTTATGAGGTGAAAATGCATTTTGAACACCATTAGTTTTTGTTTCAACATAAATGGAATCACTATCATCCCACCCTGCATAAAAATGATCATATTTCCCAATATTCTCATAAAAGTGATGATCAAATTCTACCTTAACATTGTTTGATTCAACAAATGCAATAGCCGAATCAATATTCCCTAACCCATTTTGAGTATAAATTCCTTCAAAAGTATCACTACTTGAACTTACAATAGTTTGTTGATCACCCCATCTAAAATTTAAATGATGGCTATCTTCCCAAATTTCAAAATAGTTACCTGTTTCATGATTAGAAAACACTTCGTAATATTCATTATCAACATTGTTCCAGTTATAATAACTTGATGTCCATTGGGCAAAACTCCAATGGTCTTGTGCATATAATTGATAATCTAATGTATACCTATCTCCCAATTTTTGTTTTTCAAAGTATTTTGTCCACGCAAACACTTCAATTAAACCAAATACAATTGCTCGTGGCCATTTTTCCATATACACTTCACCAGCACCAGGGAGAATACCCGAGCAAGCCATTGCTAACAAGGGTGATTTTTTATTCCCAATATAATTATCATCTAAACTTACACTGTATGTATCTTCAAGCATTTCCGCAAATTTCAACTCAATAGAGGAATATTGGCCATAGCCAAAAGCAAAAACAATACTAATTAATATTATGTAATTCTTCATCATTAAAAATCGAATAAAATACTAAAATATTGTTTCGTGGGTTCAACACTATCATTAATTGCCTGGTGAATTTCATATGATAGTGCTGTTGGATATGCAAAAAATGAATATCCACTAAACCGAACTTCTAGCCCAACAGAAGCTTTTCTATTATCTAGAACATCGTCAATATTATCTGTAAAAACACCACCTGTTTGAAAAATACCACCAAGAGAAATATTTTGCAGACTAAATTGAGCAAATGGGATATTTCCTTCGAGTAGTAACGGATATCGAACATACCCAGACCCCAAAATTAATCCTGGACCTGTTAAAGATTCTTCATAAAATGAATATCCTTTAATCCCTGGTCTCCCACCGCCAAAAAAATAGAAAAAATCATCAATTTCAGTATTTGAAATTACACCCAAATGGGAAGATAATGTTGCAGTTATTCTCTTTTTTGGATTCAAAGTAAAATGCTTGGATACATCAACCTCCAATCTTTGAGTATTATTTGGAACAAAATTAGCCCCGAAAGTACTATATTCCTCACTAATTGCAAAACCGTCCATAAAATTATTTAATTCATAGGAATATTTTGCATCAATGGAATACCCATTAGATGGCAACATATTTTTCATATACTGCGCTTTACGTTTATCTAATTTATATTGAATTGAAAAAGAATGTCCTCTAAAATAATCAAATGCAATATCTCCAATGAATGTGTTATGAGTTAACTCATTATTATAGTCAATTGTTTGTTTTATAACTTGATTTACATGTTCTCTATAGTTTGAATAATTATAATTCACATTAAATTTATGCCCTTTAAACTGAAAGCGAGTTCCAATTTCACTCGAAAACAACTGAAAAGTAACATCTGCATGAATTGGAATGTTTGGAACTTCAACTCCATTGATATTTGTGTAAAAATAATCACTTGACGTATGGCGAGTAATCCAAAATAAATTTGAATATAATGTTAAAAAGAATTTTTTATACTCTAAAATGAGAAATAAATCTAAATCTTTATCTTTATTAGTTGATGCACCTCCAAATAGCATTAGTCTGTCAAGAATATCATTAGCAAATGTATAGAATCCTGGCTTAATTGTATTATAATCTACCATCAAACGTGGTAAGAAGAATAATTTTGACATCTCATCTTCATAGGCATATGATTTTGAAGTATTTTGAGTATTAATTAAATCAGAGTCGGGTTTATTGATATAAAAATTATCTTCATAACCAACAGATGAAATCGTTGATATTTCATTATGTTTTATAAGAGCTATGTTAAAACTTGCATTATCATACACACTATAAACAATATCTCCATGTATAGAAACAGATGGCATAAATGCACCACCTTGTACATGGGTAACATATCCATTTAGATGGTCTGATTCAATATATAAATTATATACACCAGATTTATCTGATGCATAAATTTTACCTTGAGGAAAATATTCAGAATCTCGTGAATCCCAACTGCTATTAGAAACAAGATGCAAATTTCCAAATTCTAAATCGACTTGATACAATTGCCGTTCATGATGAATTGTAGCATCAACAAATAAATCGTTTTCTATCCACGATAAGGAAAACATTTGAATTCCATCTTTCTCATGAGTAATGGGTTTAAAATGTATAGAATCCATTGAACTTATCCAAATATTGGATGTCCCATCGTAAGATGTAATTGCTGCAATCTTATTTGTTTTAGGATTATAAGTTGGTGAAATCAAACGAGAGTCATACGTTAATCGCTCTTCTTCTTCTGATGATAAATTATAGGAATATAAATCAAAATACTTTGACCCACGTGTATTCGGTTCGCTTCGTTTCGAATACACAATTGTGGAATCATCAATCCAAGTTACTGCAGTTTTTACTCCAGATGCCACCATTTCACTTGTTGAATCTGATATTGAATAAATATACACATTGGTTTGACCAAAATAATCATTTCCCTTATTTGATAAAAATGCAAAACGTCCTCCATCGGGTGCCCACACTGGATGAATATTTGTAGTGCCTTCCGTTTCTAAAATATGTCCCTTAACTTCATTTGATTTTATTGACAGAAAATACTCTGCATATTTATCGCGAAGAAAATGTTCCCAATCTAAATAATTTTCATACCCAGTTTTGCCTGTTGCATTTTTCATTGCTTTATTGATTGAATATGAAAAAGGATTTGATAAATGATTTGAAATTTGTTTTAGGACATCCACCCCATATTGTTGAGCGAGATAGTTTACCATTGAAAATCCTTGATTATATGTAGATTCATTTCCAATGCCTGTTTTACCAAAAGTATTCATCTCGTCAAACGAAAGTAAATTATTATGAAATACTCTATCTCGAATAATCATTTCACGATGGGAATCTAAATAATCAAAATTTGCTCCAGGATACATAAATTGAGCCGTCCCTTCCGCTAGCCAAGGTGGAACAGCAGTTCCTGGAATTGGATATGAAATAATTGTATTCGGATATCCATACAGAACATCATCTCTTTTTTCATCTTCATATCCCATCATTTGAATGTATGCACCAGGAAATCGTCGTGAATATTTCATGGATGCACCAATCTGAATAATATGCGTAAATTCATGGGTAATTACATCTTGAATCCATCGATGGGCTCCGCGTAAATCAAAATCCAATGGTAAAGCCCAAATTTCAATTTTGTTATCATAATAATACGCAGCACCATTGGAGTAATCATCTGTATCTTTAATAATTATATGGGTTTTAGAATCCGGTTCGAAATCATATAAATCTGTAATGGGATGATACACAGCTTCAGCGACGGTTGCAGCTTCTCGTGCGCTTCGTTCGGTTTCATCATGATAATGAAAAATAAAATGAGTAGTTTCAAAAGTGTACCACTGTAGTTCTGGATGATTAAATGAACTTTTTGCAATTTGAA
>CAZCRK010000021.1:0-1161 GCA_964501035.1 uncultured bacterium | reverse complement strand
GTCAGAGAATTTTTACTAAGTTCATCCACTTTAACACCTGCAACATCATAAATGTTTATTACTACAGTTTGAGCATTTGTTGTAAAAAATCTAAATGTTGTTTGTCCTTCAGTAATTGGATTGGGGTAATTGTACGCTTTACTGAAAGATGTTTCATCTAAATTATTATTTTCACCATGGATTCCAGTCACTAAGGGGTAGTGTGACGGTCGGCTAAAAGGACCCAACCAATATGAATGAGATGCAGCAAATGGAAATTGTATCAATCGATTTCCATCAACTAACACTGTAGAATCTGCTCCCCAATGTGGTATTAACAATAAATCTGCATCATAGTCAATTGAGGGTATTTCCTGCAAAACTTCCCCTTTATTACTCATTATCGAAATATGATCACCATTTCGGCAAATAATTTCAGGGATACTTTCATTAATCGTCTTGATATTTGCAATTAATGGAATTCCATAAAATTCTTCAGATATTGGAAATCCATTTACACTTGTTCCATTTGCATTTTCTATAGATAACACCCCATTATCAACAGTAATAATTTCATCTAATCCATCCCCATCAATATCTCCCAATGCTTGAGCATAAGTATTTGAAGAAAAATTTTCAACAGAATCAATATACCCCATTGGAAATACATCGTCGTTTGACACAAGGGTAGAGTCAAATTCGGCAATAATTGAATCTTGAGTTGTGTAATAGACTAAGCCTGCAAATGTTAAAATTATTTTGGTTGGATCATACTCTAAACTTGTTAATGTATCGACTGAGTTTGGAGTTGAAACATATATGCTATCCCCAACGGTATAATATACTGTACTTTCAGCAGATCCAATTACTTTACTGTTTTCAGTTAGATAGAATATTGAAGTTAACTCTTCTCTTGAAATTTTAACTCGCATAGTATCTTGGATTGATGATAAGATTTCAATTTTAATATTACTTGATATTCCTTCAGCAGTATTTGAATTTGGATGTGAATATGAGTTGAAAATTACAGAATTATTATTTGGATTTAAGAATTCATATCCTGCATTTCCATAAAACCAATAATCCCACATTGAGCCTTTAGTTCGGTCATCAGATAAGAAAAATGCATAATTTTCGAAACCAATTTCTGGAGCACCGTCTGCTTCCTCTAACTGAACAGTT
>CAZCRK010000020.1:0-22349 GCA_964501035.1 uncultured bacterium | reverse complement strand
ATTCTTGAATTTCACTTACAATTTTATCTGTATTTTCTTTAGATAGTTTAATCATATACTAATAATTATTTTGAATGGTTTGTTGGGTTCATATTTAAATATCTAAAATTAAATTAACTAAAAGTACAACATCTAAAACATTGTTTTGTCCATCTTGGTTTAAATCAACTGCATTCAACTGGCATTCTGTTGGTTCATCTCCTAAAATTATTGCAACCATTAAAACAATATCTAAAACATTATGGCTTCCATCTTCATTAACATCTCCCAACGTATTTACACACCCAGTGTTAGAGTTGGCCTGACCCGGGGTTCCGTGACCTATGGATGCTAGCCAATTTTCAGCAAGTTGGTTATCCACAGTAGGTGAAATTAATTCAAGAGTTGCACCTTCGCCATCTGCTTCTATTGGCCATGGAAAATCATCATCATACTCAACTTGGTCAATCAAAACCCCCTCTGCATTAAACAATCTGATGAGTTCACCACCCCCACTTAAACCAAAGCCCAAATCTCCAACATAATTATCTACATTTGGAAAAAGATTGGAAAATGCCTGGGAATCTTTACAAAGAACTAAATATTCATTTGGAGAAAGTGTTATACCATCAGGAATTGTAAAAACATGGTCATTTGATTCATCCTTAAACAACCAACCTGAAATATCTTGTTCTTCTGATGTTGGATTCATTATTTCTACCCAATCTTCAGGATTAAAATCATCTGAACTATTATAATTGATTTCATTGATGATAATATCTAAGGGTTCAACAGATGAGAAAACCGCTTTAATTACATCACTATTAAGTAAACTTAATACGATATTGGTTGAAAAATTATCATTTACTAGATGGTTATTGATTTCCCAATGATCAAAATTACTCTCGTCCACTACTCCCAAAAGAATATCTATTCCACCGTGATACATTCCAGTCCAAGGATATGCATCATTTTCAATGGTAAGTGAATTTATTTTAATCTGACCCGAATATTCTGGTTCTACCTGAAGTGTTAGTTCGTAAGGTCCATCCAAATTATAACACGAATTTAAACCAGTTGGAATGTATTCAATTCTATCCCGAATAAACTGTTTTATTTTTTCTACATTGGTTTGCCACTGAAACATGTTTCCACCCCAACGTTGAAAATGTTGTGGCATTTCAGGTGAAATAGAATCTTCAATTTCTTCCAATAACGAGATCATACTTTCTTCTTGAAAAGCAGTATTCATTAGGTCCATATATCGAGTAACATAATATTGTTCAAATTCATCATTTTCAAGAAGTTTATTAAGTAAATCAATATGATGTTCTGGATCTGCCGTAATACCTTCTGGGTAACAGGGTGAAGCAGTTGGCAATTCACTTGGGACACCTGTATAGTTTATATAGTGGTTAAATGTAGCATCTTCATCCCATAACACATATCCCCATTTTTTATGTGTACCGTCGGGATTAAGTCCTCTCCACCACGACGTATTCCAATTTATCCAATCAGTACAAACGACAAAAGAGTTTATCAGAATGTAATCAACCAAACTTGTTACATCAATTTCATTTGCAACATGCTCATAATAAGATTGAATAGATAAATCGTGACTCATTGCATAGGAATGTATTTCTTCCCAATCATTAAAGGCTTGTTGTCCCCCATATTGAGCCCAGGTATATCCCCAATTCATTAAATACTGGATGTTATATTTATCTTGACCGTAATAATATTTTGTATAATCAGAATCACTGACTTTTTCACGAATTGAATAAACCCCCCAAAACTGACCATTTGCATACACAACACAGCGTTCACCACGACGCATATCCACATTGAGTTTATGTTTGTCCGCTAATTTTTGAATAAACACATCACGCATATGAGCACTTGAATCAATCCCAGGATAATTATCATCTCCAGAAGCTCTAATAATGATTCGTTGGAACTCATCTCTTTCAGATGTAGAAATCAATTTTTCATGAATTGCATCATGGTACCCCATTTCATCCCGTGCAATATAATCAAAACTTCGTTGTGGAAATGCCCATGAATCTTGACCATGTTTATTGTACTCACCGTATCCATAATCCTTGAGTTCACCATCTTCAAAATACTCAATAGTACCATGAGGTCTTAATGACTGGTTCCCATTTAGTAATACAGTTAAACTATTTGCAGATGTTGATAAAACTGGGAGCGAATGATTCTCATCAATAAAAAATGTCCTAAATGTGAAAAAACTAGGTAACACTTCCGAATCACTCGAATAGGCAATTGCTTTAACAATTTGTGTTTCTGAAATAGAAATAGGTCCAGTATACGAAGTTGAAAAATAATGAGGAGCATTGCCATTTGTAGTATATTTTACGTTTAAATCTGGATTTTCAGTTGTTATTTCAAGAGTTTGTGTGCCGTTATAAAATCCAGCTTCTAATGAAAATTCAGGTGTGTCTGCATATGCAATATAACTGTCTTCACCATTTTCAGCACCTAGTGATGGTTCATCAAATATTCTCCAATTATCCGTTCCGTTTGGACTTCTTCCCATCGAATGCTCCAATTGTGTTTTCTGTAATTCAAAATCATTGATTATCTCACCATTTGGATTTGAAAACACAACATGTTCGGGTGTTAATTTTGTTTGTTTTAACTTGAAATTAGTATGAAAATTATCTCCAAACGATTCATCTCGACCTGAACACCAAAATACTAAATACCCTTGAGCTGGAATGAACGTACCACCTGGTATGACCCATTTCGTTGGATTATCTACTTTATCACTCAAATAATAACCACTTATATCTATTTCAGAATCACTGGAATTGAATAATTCAATCCAATCTTCTTCCATTTCATAATTATCCACATAAGTCGATAAGTTCGATGCAGAATACTCATTAATCATCACTTGTGAAAATGAGAATGTTAATAAAAAAACAAATGCTATATTTTTCATAGTTTATCCTTCTAAAATAATATCCACTAATTGCACGACATCAAGCACATTATTTACACCATCTTGATTTATGTCACCTGCTGGGTTAAAAGCAGTTCCATCTAAAATAACTGATACGAGGAGTACTATATCAATCACATCGATTGTCGTATCCCCATTTAGGTCACCCAACACCAAACTATCAGAAGTAACTGTTAAAGCAAATGGAATTTCTACCGAATCTTGATTTGATGATACAAGTACAGATGAATCATATTCACCTTCAATTAAATCGGTTGCATCAATAATTATACCAAATTCTGCAGATTCACCAAAGAGTAATTCACCTGAAAAGCCATCACCACTTATTGATTCTATTGATAACCAATTAGTAGGTACAAATTGTCTTTCAAATTTATATGAAATTTCACTGTCAAAATAACTTCCATTATAAACATCCACTTGTGATGCAATTGTACCTGTTGCATTTTGGATACCCACAGTTGCACTAAATTCGCCTTCAATGTTGGCATGATTAATTTCAATTTCACCATTTGGATAAATTACAATTTGGAATGAATAGCTTGATGCATAGGTCCAATGTACTACTGAGTCAAACCATATAACGAGGCGGTCAGAATTACCATGATAATACACATTGCCTGCACACGTTTCTGAACAGTTATCATTTACTGGATTTAAATCATCCCAAAAACCAAATATGGCTGGTCTAGGGTACTCTGATGATGGAATATTTGAATTATACCATTCATTGTTGTCTTCACCAAATCCTACCCAACCATTTGCATTAACTAAAAACTGTGAATACACATCACCATAAAATGAAAAATCAAACCCAATATCCAAAAGTGATGTGCTTGCATCATTTCCAATAAATGATAGTTGTATTGCATCGTTTGGTAAATCAAACCAATTGTACGATAGTTCATTACTTATGGTATTATCTGACCAAAAATATCCAAATGCATCCGGTCCACCACCTGAGATTTCAAAGGGAGATTCTAAATCAGGATAACTCGTTGAAACATCATAGTAGAGGATTGACCCTTCTTCGCCTGTATTTTCTATTATTAAGCTGGAACTTTCTGATTCATCAATTGCAATTTCAAATTCAGTATCTCCAACTTGGTAGTTTAATTGAGGTGATGGTAAAGCTACAGGTGGTTGCGTCGTAATATATAATGCAGTTCCATCTCCAAGCTCCATCGCAGGAATGGGATATTCATCATAATATGAATACTGTAATCCATCATTTGATAACTGATTTTCTAACCCAATGGTTGCATAACTTCCATGAATTGGCGGATAGGAAGAAAAACTTCCTGATGATGTATTGTTGAAATCTTGATACTGAATTTTGATATTATTATCACCATTGGGTTGTGCATTATCATTGTATAAAATCATTTGAAACGTATTGCTATCATTACTCCAATTGGTTCTCAATCCATCCCATTGAACAATAACATATTGATTAGTTGAATACACATATACTTCACCATTACTTCCTGTTTCTAAATCATCCCAAAAGGCAGCAATCATTGGGGTAGGTCCACCCGCACCAGGAATTGGATAGTTTCTGAAAGATTCTGCAGAAGAATATCCGGGTGACACCCAGCCATTGGTGCAAACTGAAATTTCATTGTAATCCACACCATAAAACGTGAATGTAAACGGTAAGTCAACATGTGCAATAGGACCGTTTCCGCTCCAGTTTCCATTTCCACTATTCGAAAGATTTAAATTGGTTCCAATAGAGCTAATATCTTCCCAATTGTACTCCGGAGCAAGTTCATAGTCCACATCGCCAGAGTCATAGATATAATAACCATATTGATCTGGTCCCAAGGGGTCGGTTTCACGAACATGACCCACCGTGATATTGTATGGAATAGTTTTACTAAAACCATCGGCTGTTTGTAGGGTTAAAATCAATGTGAATTGACTACCATACACAATGCTCTCACTAAATGTTACATTAAATCCATTGATTGAATTTGAAGATGAACCACTTTCAATATCTCCCCACGCACCATTACTATCATTTATCTCAATCTGACTCCCATTGAATCCAAGCGTACCTGTTACTCCAACTGCATCCATCAGCCCTGAATTTTGCAATGTTATATCTACATTTGCATTTTGTCCGGGTTCAAAATAACCAAAGCTAACTGCAGACAATAAAATTCCTGATACATCTACAGGAACAAGTGATGACCAAGTATTTCCTGAGTCATCTTCAATAGATAGAACTAAATCTAGGTTGTCATATTGTTCAGCCATTGGTGAAATAGTCAACGAAAACTCGTTTTGTCCAAAGCTTGAAGTATTTGCAGCGAGTGATCCATAATTAACAGTTGTATTTTCAATATTTACAAAATCAGAGTTTCCTGAAAGTGTTGCAGATATTCCGTTAACAGTTTCTATTCCTAAATTGATAAGAGGAATGGATAGCTCAATATACTCACCACTTTGTGCTATGCCATCATTTCCATCATTAATAATAATATTTTGATTACTATCTAGATTCACATTTAGATTTTCTTGAACAATAGACAGAGTATATTGATAAGGTTTAAAATCTGGCTTTGTAACGGTAATAGTTATATCGTTTGTTTCGTCATTATCCAATCCAAACAAGGCAATTCCCATTGCATCTGTAGAACCATTTTCAGCAATAACTGAATGCTCTTTTAACATGGATACTAACGCATTTTCAACGGGATTTCCGTTTTCATCTTGCACAGTAACTTCTAAATAATTCGTGCCAAAATGCAACTCAGTTGGATGGCTCACCATAAATTCTTGTGGAGTATCAGTCCATAAATGTGTTGCAGGGTCACCTATTAAATTGTTCCAAAGTGTAAATGCACTAATCCAATTGTATGGATTTCCAGGATATGTATTATACAATGCCAGTTTACCACTAGCCAATGACGCCCCAGCTGTACCTACCCTATCCGCAAAAATTCCATCATAAATCCCCAAATCAACAATGTTATTAAATAGGGTATGTGTATTCCATGTTGCCGTTCCAATAGCTCCTACACCACCTTTGGGATTTGTAACTGAACCCGCTCTGAAAAATTTCTCAGTCATGGAAGTTTGGTCTTCAGCAAATGAACCGGTTCCACAGGTTAAAATAGTTGCAAATGGCAATTTCCACCCACTACTTGCATTATCAACATTACTTGAACTAAATCCACTCATTCCCAAATATCCGCGATAATTAAAATACAAGGTACCATCACTGAGTTCATTCTGCATCCACGATGACCACCCATTACCCGATGTTTTAATATCCACATCATTGAAACCATGTTCATCTAACAATTCTTTTATTGATTCTTTGGTAATCGCACACGAATTCCCTGAGGTAGATGGGTCACCAGCCATCGATGCATTTTTGTAATAATCTGGATACGAATCTAAATAAGTTGCTTGTTCATAATACAAAATTTTATAGATAACCGTGGATAGTTCACTACTACTTCGTATGGACATTCTACCCATGAGTACTTCCGAGAGCAAATCTGGTCCGTCGAGTAATGAATACAAGTGGTCTCCTTCGCAATCACTTCCATAACTATCATGGCCATAATCTTCATAATAGGTTGGGATACTATATGTCCCACCAACATCACCCAATAACGCCACATATTCAGGTGGTGGATTAAAATTGTCGTAGGCATTTTCAATATAATTTTTGATAGATGTTGTGGAGCTACCAGTTTCTGAAGTCGATGCTGTATAAACAACATACCCTCGTTGCCGTCTCCACTCAACTAACTGCTGAAAAATTTGATTGTTCTCTAAGTTGCTGGAGCAAATATATAATATTGCAGGTTGTTGATATGCATCACGAGATGTGTTCGTTTCATAATTTATGATAGTATTTTTATAGATATCTTCAAATACTTTTGACTTTGGCATCTCTCGTCGTCGAATATCTTCTTTAGGACCAATATCAGTAATGGTCAATTCAAGTGAGTGGTACACTTCTAACTCTCGTGACTGAGGTTTAAATGAAAATGGGACAATACTAATATTGGAAACCACCACATCCCGCATCACCATTGGATCAGTCATTATCACATTTTCAAATGGATATGCACGCTTTGAATAGTACAAATCTTCATCCATTTCGTCAATCGTTAGCTTTTCCAATCCATTTTCGATAGGTTGATTTGGAATAATATCAATATTTTCAATGGTTGATGATTCTAGCACAGTATAAGAAATTTCATATTCTCTATCGGGTTGAAGTAAAACCATTGTAGAATATTCTGGAAGTTTTGGGAAACCGATGATTGAGGTTTCGCCCATTGTACTTGACTTTATTTTTGTGAATCCGTTGGTTTGAATGAGCTCAATTTCATCCAAATTAAATTCTATGGAAATTGCGTCATTTCTATTAGAATTTAAACTAAAATTTTCGTTTATTTCTGCAAATAAGAAAGTTAAAGGTAAAGTTAACATACATACTATCGTTCTTAACATGGTTCATCTCCGTTCATTTAACAACGATAATCTATAGTAAAACTTGGGTAAAAATAATATGTTGAATTGTTACAGTTTGTAAAGAAGAAGATTAGAAGTTTGAAGGGTGAAAGGTGAAGTTTGAAGGGGGAAAGGAGTATTTTCTTTTAACAAATTTCTAAAACGTCACCCGAATAACCGTTTCCCCTTTTTTAGAGGTTACTACACGAATATTCCCTGAATGAATTTCAGATATTATTCGATGGGTTAAACTTAGGCCTAAACCCCATCCCCGTTTTTTAGTGCTAAAACCTGGTTTAAAAATATTTTTCCAATTTTTTTTGTTAATGCCTTTCCCCGAATCAATAAAATCAATTTTAGTTTTACCGTCTGATTCAAACAAATTTACATTCACAGTTCCTTTTCCTGCTTCAATTGCATCAATCGCATTTCGTATAATATTTTCAAATGCCCATGTTAACAGTACTTTATCTCCTTCAATTTTGGGTGAGGTTGCGGCGCTAAATAATAACTTAATTTCTGAACGTTTGGGTAATCTATGTTTTAAGTAGGATGTTAGTTCTGAGAGGACTGTTTTCAAAGCTATGTTTTTTAACTGTGGATTAGACCCTATTTTTGAAAATCTATCAGAAATCTCAGATAACCGTAACACATCTTCATTCATTGATTGTGCTATTTCTTTTCGAGAATGTTCTTCATCTTCCAAAAAATTTACCCACCCCATAAGTGATGATATGGGTGTCCCTAATTGGTGAGCCGTTTCTCTTGCCATCCCCGCAAAAATGGAATTTTTCTCACTATTACGTATCAATTGGATACCCCATAACACTAAGAACAAAAATAATAATGCTAATCCAACTTCTAAAAATGGTAACCACTGCATTTTATTTACAATTGCAGAATCTCCATAATGGATATATCCAATTTCTTGGTCGTTCCAAGTTAAACCTAATGGAGTAAAAGATTCATCCATTCGTTGTATTATTTGCTTGATTTCAAATTTATATTCTGGAGTGTTTTCAGCATGGATTGTATTTAAATTCATGGTTGCATAAATTTCGTTACTAAAGGTAATAACCAATGGAAAATTTAGCGAGGGTAAAATCATATCCATCACAAAATGAATATCATTTTCATCTGCAGTATTGATTGCTTCTGTATATGCTTTTGCTAAATGTTCTACTTGCTTTTTTGCATCCTCACGTATTTGTCCAACAATAATCCTATTTACTAAAAAAACAGAAGATGCAATTATCAATGCAAAAATGAATAAACCCAGTTTGATATTTGCTTGTCGTTTAAAACTTTGCATACTAAAAGAGTTTAAAGTTAAAAGTAAAAAGTAGAAGGTTGGATGTTGAAAGTAAAGATTGTTTATATTTTTGAGGTAATACTCCAAAAGCTATGAATCCAAATGTAATAATAATACTTATCCAAGATATCCACTGCCCAATTCGTAAATCTGAGGGGTTAAATACTATTGTAAGATTATGAATTCCTTGAGGAATATGTATTCCTCTTAACACGTGATTGGTTCTGACGATTTTCATTTCAGGGTGATCTTGTATTTTCCATCCCTCGGGGTAAAACACCTCGCTGAGTACAAGAAATTCATCAGATTTTGCATCAATATTCAAAGTAATTTTATTGGGTGTCCATTTTTCTACTGCAACAGAAGACGACGGTGAATGAGTAAAAGGAAAATTCAATTTGGTATAAATAAACGAATCTTTTAATGGGTTAAATTGTGGATGTTGAAGCTTATTCACACCCTTATTATTATCAGTTTCTGATAATGATTCTACAAAAAATGCTCTTGGTAAAAATTCTTTAAAACTATACACATACGTTTCAATATAGGAATCTTGAAAATACAATGAACCAGTATGCACTAATTCAAATACTGGGTGTTCTATTTTCTCGGGTGAAACCAAATATTTTACATTCATCATCTGTAATACACCCAAATTATTCCATCCCACATCTTCCAGTAACGTATTGATATGTGAAATTTTTGCAGGGTGGTATCCGGTTACACTTTCAATGTGAAATGCAGACCATCTGTTATCATTTGCGAACGCTCCAAGTGGCAAAATTCGAAATTTATCCGAATCACTTTGTAGAAATTTAATTATACTATCTTCAGATAAATATGCGTTCACAAATTTATTATGTTTTAGGGTTCCTTGTCGATATGTGTCTTTCGCAGGGCTTATAATTTTTTGGTCAACAAGCCATAAATCAAATATGACAAGTCCAACCAATAGCACCCCTGAAAATGATGAAGATAACCATTTTTTATGGTAGGCAACCCCAATAAGTATTGCTAAAATGATAAATATGGAACCGACTACTATATCAGAATGAATCATATCTATTCGTAATGGATCAAGAACTTGATGTGAACGTTTTCCAAAATCTAAATTAGAAGTGAAAAATAATTTAATTACCCAAATAAGTCCCAATGTACCGCCCATTGCAATACCAAATTTTTTCAGTTTTTCTCGACCTAGCTCATTGTTAAGAAAATAGTTTAACCCAAGCCCTGCAAAAATTGCTACACCAAATTGAACCAATACTAAAAACATTACAGGCACTCGAAATTTATCAAAATAGGGAAAGAAATTATAGAAAATCGAATACAGTAATTTAAAATGATGCCCAAAAGAAAGTATCAGTGCACAAAGTATGGATGCAATTAACCAATTTCGAAATTTCCCTTTGGTATTTAAGATTCCCAGACCAGCAAAAACTAGGGCTAAAATTCCCATATAATTTGGGTAATCTGTAAATGGCATATTACCCCAGTAAGTTGCTCCTCCAAATCCAACATAAGATGGAATGAGCCAAGTCATCATTTCTCTCGGACTAAATGACCAAGCCGTAGCATATTCAAAACCAGTTCCACCACCAGTTGCACCTCGAATTGAATGTGGAGTGTATTGCATAACGGGATAATAAAGCCACATTGCCATTGCAATTCCTAGAATCAAAGCGGGCAGAAAATATTTTAAATATTTAATATTCTCATCTTTATTTTTGAAATATGAAATAATCTCAAGAAGAATAAACAGTCCAAGCATCAACCAAGTATAATACGCAATTTGAACGTGTGCACGTTGTAGTTGAAACCCAACAAACATAGTGAGTAAACCCATATTCAAAATATTTGGCATTTTTTTCAATCTTAGAACAGCCCAAATTATCCAAGGGATGTACGCAGAAGTCATCAATTGGCTTCCGTGACCATGCACATACATTGTAACTAAATAAGGCATTATCATAAAAACAACACCACCCATAATTGCAGATATTGTATTGGTTTTTAGATGCTTGAGAAGAACAAAAACTCCCATCCCTGCAAATATAAAGTGAAATAGAAAGTCCCAGACTCGAGGCATACCTATATTTTTCAAAAATGATGTGATTACGTTTGGAATATAAAAATTGGATACATTTTGAAATGAATGAACCGAAGGTAACCCACTAAAGACCCATGGAAGCCATGTTGGATATTCATTGTATTTTTCTTCTGCTAACTCAATTCCTTGTTGAATTGCTTTTGGAGATAGTGAATCACCACCTTGAAATGAATAGTCATCAAATACAACTTTGTTAAATAGAAATGTAATTAATATTCCAAACAATACCATTACCCAAATAGATTCGTATTTTTTAAACAATCCCACTAATTTTCTCCACTTATTTGAACTGATAATTTACCGATTTTTTCACCTATTTCTTTGACAAATGGTGACTTCACTTGGCATTCAAACAAAATTTTATGTGCTGAAAATGCATCATCCCATTCTCCTGATTTTGGATTGTATCCATTTCCTAAATATTGTAATTTTTCTAAATATTCGGTGGTTTTAGGAAATTCTTGCAATGCTGATTCATTTTGTGACACATCGATTAAAAAAGCATAGTCAATGAGATATATTTCATTTTGGGGGTCAACCATTATATTATGTGGTCTAATATCTCGATGAACAACATGAATAGAACCCAAACTTTGTACTATTTCATGTAAAATATGTGGTAATGTTTCAGATAGTTGACTTGAAATTTTGGTGCTCATAAATGAATTTAAAGATTTCCCATCAATGTAATCAAAAATCAAACTGGGGAAGTTTCCGTTTATATCTGAGTCACAAATTGTTGGTAACCAAGTTTTTGAGCTTAATTTATGTGCCAGATATTGAATTGCATCGTTTTCACGTTGGATTAGTTTTTTTTCACCAAACTTGACAAATACTTTTTGGTTTGATGATATTAAATTTCCAGAAAAATATTGAGCATTTGGTTTCCACAAATGGAACAAACAAATTCTCACATTCATTATTCCTTTTGATTCAAAAAATGCTTCTAAATGAGCAATATTCCATAAGTACCAACATATAGAATAAATTGCATTTTTAATATGAAAGACAATTCTAATCAATGGTTAAATTCGGCTAGATATATTTCCCGTGTGCTTTTTCTTGATTCTCCAAGAAACGTTACTTTATCAAAATATGTATCAAGAAACTCGCAAAATTTATCTTTACTATAAGAATCATCACTAAAGGACTTATTATATTTTAAATGACCAAAATATTTTATTGCTTCATCTTGAGGGTCTATCCATTCTATAAATAATTTTTTAGTTGTAATCGAAGCGAAAAACTTTATCATTTCATCCATACTGCCCATAATTGAGGTGCATGAATAAACCCAGTGAATTAATGATAAGGCATTCACATAATCTCGAGGTTGATTCCAATCAGACACATTCATTGTATGAATATTCATATTTTTTATATGTAAATGATTCATGGCATCTTCCATCAATTTTACATAATCAAGATCAATATCGACAGAATCAACAATTGCCCCCTGTAATTGAGCTAAAAAACTAAAGAAGCCTCCTGCTGATCCCAAATCTAAAAATGTACTATCTTTCATTTCTTTTTCAGAATAATATGGTGATAGTAATTTTAGTTTTTCTTCAAGATCATAACAATCTTTCGATGGTTTAACTGCATCATTAGAAATGACAAATGATTGATATCCTTTAATCATCACACTTCTATCAAGAAGTTCAATTTTGGGTTTGGGAGCATGCTTGTTTGGTCTGGTAAAAATCTTTGGAGTTTTCTTACGTGTAAATATATTGTGTAGCCATTGCATTGATTAATTTCCGAATTTTGATTTTAAATTTAAAAACATTTATAGTCTGTCTATTATGTATAAATTGACTGAATTAAGAAACATGTTTTACTTTACTAAAAAATGAATAGGCGACCACTGCTGTCAATACATTTTTGATAATTAACGATGTAGCTGTGGCGACAGATGCCCCAATCATGTGGTATTTTGGGATTAAAGCTATATTTAAAATTATGTTCAATATTGCTGAAAATATAACAATATTTCGATACAGTTTTTCGTTCCCAGTCATAACCAACATATATTCAACAGGACCCGTAGCCAATACAAAGAATTGACCAACTGCTAGAATTAGCAACGCATTTTTCCCTGATATAAATTCAGACCCAAAAATGCTCAATATTTGCACATTGAAAAAGAAAAATATGAATAGAATGAGTAGCGCAACCATCGAGAGATAAATTATAGACTGTTTAAGTATTTTAAAAACCAACGAATATTCTTTCTGAGAAAATGCAGAAGCAATTTTTGGAGCAACAATACTATTCACAACAAATAATAGCATACTGCTCAAAAATACTATTTTTACCAAAATACCATATATACCAACTGTACTACTATCTAGCCAAAATGCCAACATCATTGAGTCGGTGATACTAAGGAATAATCCCATTGATGCTACTAATAATAGAGGTAATCCCATCTCCAATAATTTGGAACTGTTCATTGTAGTAATTTTATCTTCTTTTACAGAATATTTTAGAAAAATAAATGATAATAACAGCGAAAGGAATACACTTACAACATACGTAACAACTGCAATGTTTATATCACTTAACTCACCATAAAATAAGAGCACAACAAGGCATGTAAACGGTATAAGAACATGTTGAACGATTATGGATAAACTTGTTTTTTCAAGTCCTTTTAATATCTCTGCGTGTAGTGTCATTAAACTAAATGGAATAATTGAAACAACCATCCATTGGATGGGAATTATTGCATGTGCATCTTTGTAAAAATTTTCAGCAATTATTCCTGATAAAAAATAAAGTAGAATTGTAACAATCACTGAAACGAATAAACAAATTTTTATTGCCTGTTTATAAACGCCATTGACTTTATCCCATTCATTGTTTTTTGAATAAATTGCTGTAAACTTTAGGACTACATTATCAAGACCCATTCTACCAATTATTGTTCCTATGATTGCTATATTTAGAGCTTGAAAATATATTCCTACTTCGTACGCACCCAATACTCTCGCTAATACAAAGCTAAATGAAATCCCAAGAATTGCACCTAAAAACCGAATAGAAAATATAGTCGTTATCTTTTTCATGATAATATTCTATTAGCTAAAAGTGAAACAACTCTAAAAGGTTGCCTTAACACATAATGAATCCATCCGAAAATTGAAAGTGGAAACAGTAAATGAGAATTACAAAGTTTGAAAAATGAATAAAACTTCTTAAGCTGTTTTTTCAAACTTAACTCACCACCCATTGAAGCTGATACCTTATGGTAAAGTGTGGCAGAGGAAACAAAATATGATTTAATGCCAAGTTTCTTAGCACGTAAACATAAATCCACATCTTCTGAGTACATGTTAAATGCTTCATCAAATCCATTTAACTGTTTCAGGACATCACTATGAGCAACGAGACAACATCCTGAAACATAATCTGTAGTTTTACTTTTATAGGCAAATTTATGTTCATATTTTCGAATGCCAATATGTGCAATTTTTCCAAGAAATAAATTTACTTTTCCACCAGCATACCAAATTTGGTACGTATCTTTACTGTAATAAATTTTAGGTCCATAAATAACTTTATCTCCCATCTTCTTTATTTTTTCAGCTACTTTTTCTAATAAGTTTGGTGAAATAATTGTATCATTATTCAAGAGCATGTAATACTCGCCCTGCCAATTTAAATAATTGAAAACTTTGTTATATCCTTTTCCAAACCCGTAGTTGAAATCCAAAGTAATAATATTTAAATATGGGAAATCTACTTTTAATTTTTCAACCGAATTATCAGAAGAATTATTATCTATGACAGAAATAGTAAAATTAGAATACTTCGCCTTATACACAGACTCAACACACTCTTTTGTGAGTTTATATCCATTCCAATTTAGAATTAACACATGAATTTGTGGGTTTAGCATTCGTTTACCAATTCTTCAATTTGGGTTACCATATTTTCCCAAGAATATCGTTGCTTAAATGATTCAATGAATGTTGGCATTTTTGAAAAATTATCTTCTTTGAAATTTTTTGATAAACAATCTGCCACATCCTCTGGTGAGTTCGGGTTTACAACATAACCTGATTTTCCTTCATCTACGATTTCTGGCAATCCCCCCACATTTGTAACAACAACTGGTAGATTATAATGATATGCCAACTGCACAATACCACTTTGAGAAGCAGAACGGTATGGCAGAGCCACAACATCTACTGCAGAAAAATATTCATGCACTTTTGAGTCAGGAACATACTTATCAACCCAAGTGACTTCGTTTTCAATCCCAAATGATTGAATTATTGAGGTATATTTTTCGACTCCTTCATACGATTCACCCACTGCTAACAGATGAAAATCAGTCATCTGATTCTTTAACTTATGGACTGCATTTAGTAATATATCAAATCCTTTGTAATGCCTTACATAACCAAAATACAGGATTATATTTTTTGCTTTGATTCCTAATTTTTCTTTTGCAGTTTCTTTTTCAATTGCTGGCATATATGCATTATAGACTGGGTGAGGTGCTTTTCTGAATTTGGCTAAGGAATCAAAAGAAAGTAATTCATCCTCTACAGTTGAAGATTGAACAATAAATCCATCCATTGATTTGATAAAATATTTTGACAAAATAGTATCCATCCACTTGGTTTCATGAGGAATGATATTGTCACAAACAGCTATATGTTTTGTTCTTTGCAACGTTGACTTTAACCGGCGTGCAATGGTTCCCAAAGTAGGTGAAAAAAATGGATTCCAATATCTGTATAAAATTACATTTGGATTATAATCTTTAATTTTTCTTGCAGTTTTTAACCAACTAATTGGATTAATCGAGTCAACACAGGTTTCCAAATCAAAAGAAGTTGATGATGTTTCCGTTTCATACTGAGATTTTCCTGGAAACAAAATATTCGGATATTGCCGAGAGTAATTGAAAATTTTTACTTCATGTTTTTTTTCTAAATGTCGTGTTAAAACCTCTGAATGTTTTGCAATTCCACCTCTAAAAGGAGGGACAACTGATATAAATGCAATTCGCATTATTTTGAACTATTTGAAAAAACTTTTTCGACTCTTTTTTCATTTTTATGAGAATATCGTATCATTAATTCACCCAACAAACCGATTGAAAAAAACTGAATTCCAACAATTAATAGTAATATACCTAAAAAGAATATAGGTCGATTTCCGATAGGATTTCCGTTAAACCAGCCTGCAGTGAGATAGAGATTTATTCCCATTCCAATAATTGAAAATATTAATCCAATAAATCCAAAAAAATGTAGTGGACGAGAGAAATATTTCCCGAGAAATATCACCGTTAATAAATCAAAAAATCCATGAAAATACCTTGCTCCACCATATTTTGTTTCACCATGTTCACGAGGTCTATGATTGACTTCAATTTCAGTTACTGAAAACCCTTTTTGTGATGCAATTGCAGGTATATACCTATGTAATCCACCATACAGCTCAATAGCTTTAACAACTTTTAAACGATATGCTTTTAATCCACAGTTAAAATCGTGGATATGAACACCCGTTAGCAAACGCGTAACTTTATTAAATATTTTTGAAGGCCATCGTTTTGAAATTGGGTCATGTCGTTTCTTTTTCCACCCAGAAACTACATCCCATCCTTCAGATACTTTTTTCATAAGGTTAGGGATTTCAGATGGATCATCTTGTAAATCTGCATCCATGGTAATGACAATATCACCTTTTGCTGTTTTAAACCCTTCAGACAGGGCATCAGATTTACCAAAATTTTTGTAAAATTGAATTACTTTAACATGCGAGTTTGAATCTGATATTTCTTTTAAAATGGATATTGAATTATCGTTACTACCATCATCAATAAATATAACTTCCCAATTTTCAATTTCACTAACTGAAATTAAAATTTGTTCAAATAGTTCTTTAAGTGACCCCTCTTCATTAAAAACAGGGATTAAAATACTAAGAGATTGTTCATTCATCTTTTATTTGCTCTATTTTATCACGTAAAATTAAGTTACTTGAATCAATTTCAAGAGCTTTTTTATACATATTTTTGGCAGTATCAAAATCGCCAATTTTTACGAGTACATCCCCATAATGTTCGAGAATGATAGTATTATCAGAATCTAATTCAATACTTTTTTGGATAAATTCATGTGCTTTATCAAACTTATTCAAACGAAAATATATCCAACCAATTGTGTCTAAAAATGCTGGATTTTCAGGCGATTCTTCCACAGCTCTGGTGGCCAAACCTAATGCATATTCCAGTTTATTTTGAACAATGGGGTTTCTTTCACTAATTATGTATGCATAATCATTTAATGCACCTACATCATTTTCATCATTTGAGATAATTAACTCAAACAAACTATCCGTTAGAGAAAAATCTAATAACTCCTCAGAAACTGTTGCTAAAGCATATCTGATAGTACGTGAATCCGGTGTCAAATCCAATGCACTGGCAAAATATTGTTTTGCATTGTTATAACTTTTATGCACCCTATGAATAGAGCCAATTAAATAGAAAAATAGTGATTTCTCAGGAAACCGTGAAATAGCATCATCTAAAATATTTAATGCATCCACATATGCTTCATTTTCAATATATGCATAAGCAAGCGTTTCAAATCCCGTTAGTTTTTCGGGAAAATATTCAATCATTAACTGTCCAATTTCAATTTGTTTTTCGGAATTTTCAACAGCAGTATATGCAATCAAAGCTATATGTAAAATATCAAACGAATTGGTTTCTGTCTTGAGTAACGGTTCAAGGTATGTCAGGGAAACTTTTGGTTTATTTATTCTTAAGTAAATATCTGAAACAGCTAATAAAACAGCTAATTTATCTTCAGCAACTGGTATCATTTTTACAAAATATTTTACAGCAGATTCTAAATCACCTTTTGTATAATGAAATTGGGCGAGAGCTTGGAGTACTACATAATTTTTTTTATCATAATCTAAAATATCCTCAAGAGTATTCTTTAGAATATTGGAATCATCTATTGCCTTGCCAATTTCAATAATTTTTTGGAGTAACTCTGTATTAGATGGATTATGAATAAATATTTTTTTATATGTATCAATCAACCCATTCCAATTCAACTGTTTAACTTGAAGGTCTGCTTTATAATACAGAAATTCAATTTCTTCAGGATTATGATAAATTAAGGTGTCTAAAATCACTTCGGATTCTAAGGTGTCCCCTTCAAACAAAGTTGACTGAAACAGCATAACTCCTGCTTGAATATCATGTTTATCTAACTGAAAAGAAGATTGTAGGTGGTTTAAAGCTTTAGAATTATTGCCTTGTTGAAAATATATTTCTGCTATGGTTTTATGAAGAGTGGACGAACTTTTATTAGATCTCAGAACTGATTTATATTTTGATAATGCCGAAGGATAGTTTTCATTGAGTCGTTCATATTCTGCAAGCAAAAATAATTCGAAGGTTTTTCCATTGGGGGTGTTGGTCTCTGCAAAAACTCCACAGATTAATCCAATAAAAATTAATATGAATCGTTTACTCATTTTTTTCAATATACAAAAATAGGAGGGTTTAAACCCTCCTATTTCAATCATTTTATAACACCCATTATTTTTTTGAAAATTGGTTTTTTGCAAAAGAATCTGGATTTTCTCCTTCTGGAACTCGAATCATTTCTTCCGCGAAACGTAACGCACCTGAGTCAGGAGAAATAACAGAATGAATCAATTTAATATGATCCTTTCCTGAGTTTTTGCCTTTTGCAGTCTTATCACCAAATGTTTGTTTCTTTGCCATTTCTAATAACCTTCTACACTGTTTAATAAAATTCTATAACTAAATAAGCTAGGTAATTTAGGAATTTTACTTACCATTTTCCGAATATTTTATTTGTTTCCACCTACAAGTTGAATTGAACCATCAAATCTATTGTCGTCTTCATCATCTTCCGTTGAATCAGCATCTGCAACATACCCTTGTTTTTGCATCATTTCCATAGGTGTAGATTGATGGTTTTGGGTATCTGCAATTTTCTGTATATTAACTTCTGGAATACTATCAATTTGGAAAATCATATATGACGCAACTAATAGTAACGCAAAAGCAGAAACAAACCCAACAGCTGGTAGTGGTTCAAAACCAAAGAACCCACCATCTAGAAACCGTTGCCATAAGGATGGTTTCTTGTTGTCAAATTCTGTTATTTTTTTGTGTAAATTATGAAAAAATGTATCAGATGTTTTAAATTGAGGCATTTTACCTAAGTTTTGAATCATACTGGAAATATCTGAAAGTTTTTCCGCACAGGCTTCACAATTATTTTTATGTTCTACAAATTCTTTTTGAACATTATATTTTAATTCACCATCTATGTATGTAGAGACATGAGTCTCAAAATCGTAACAATTCATTCAGCTTGGTCTTTCTCCCTTTTCTTTTAGTAATGTTTGCAACTTTAATCTACCCCTATTTATGCGAGATTTAACCGTTCCAAGAGGTACTCCGACGATTTTACTTATCTCATCATAGGAAAGTTCCTGAATATCTCGTAAAATAATTATTGTTTTAAAATCCGTCGGTAATTCGACCAATGCTCGTTGAACATTTTTCTGAAAATCAATTGAATCATTGGCTTCACTTGGATCTGCATCTGAGCTTTGAATTATGAACTCTCTATCCTCATAACTTAGGTCGGTAACCGAGAAAGTTTTTCTTCGTTTTAGTTTTCTTAACTCAGTCCGAGCTAAATTACCTGCAATAGTGTAAAGCCATGTGGAAAATTTGGCAATTTCTTGGTACGAATGCTTATGCGTATAAACTTTCAAAAGGGTATCTTGAACTAAATCTTCTGACTTATCTAAATCATGAAGGAATCCATATATGAAATTCAATAATCTATCTTTATATCTGTGAACAATTTCATTGTAGGAGCGAACATCCCCATCCTGAAATTGCTTTATTAACACTTCATCTGAAACTTGAAAATCAGACATACAACCCCTTACACATTTTAATAATCATTGGTTGAAAAATATTGTGATGTGACAAGCTTGTTGATTTAAGAAGCAAGTCCGCTTTCCGTAAATCACAAATGATTTCTTGAATTTCTTCCATGGTAAATTTACGACAATATGCATCTAAATTTCGTTGAATTACTGCATTCACCATCCAAGTATTTCTCGGGGAATGCCCCATCATTTTCCATAACATAATTTGAAACAAATTATACATGGTAATAACAATAGATGTGAGGGGTGTACCATTTTCTAGTAACGATGAGAAAATTTTCAATGATTTATTGCAATTTCGAGATCCAATGCTCTCTTGCAAATTCCATGTTTGAAACCCCCTATTCCAAAATGAAATATCAGCCAATGTTGTTTCATCAATTGTTTCATCCATACCAATCATGAGTTGGGCTTTCTCAATCTCATTGATGACATTCGAAATTGAATCTCCAAATTGATTCATAAATTCATCTATTATTGAAGGGGAAATATGAATATTACGAACTTTAACAATATACCCAACCCATTCACGCATTTTATTTGCAAATGGGGGTCGTACATCGACTAAATCAGTGGTTGATGCCAACATTTTAAGTATTGATTTTTGAGTATTATATTCCTCAGAAATAACCACTACGCAATTATTTGAATTTGGTGATTGAATATATTCCTCCAGAGCCTTTCTTCCATCTTTGGTTAAACGTTGAACTTGGCGAACAACAAACAAACGTTTTTCTTCAAACAAAGAATATGCAGAAAGTTCCCCAAACATGCTCGACTCATTATCATCACCCAATGAATAATGGAATTTAGCTCCACTCCCATTCAAGAATTTCTGCTCTAGCTCTGTAAGGATAAAATCTTGTAAAAACGAATCATTCCCAAAAAGAGAATAGACGCCAGAAAACTCTCCGGCTTGAATTCGCCGAATCACTTGACCCGTGGTTAGTGCTTTTTTAACGCTTAATTTAGCCATATTATGGTTAACCCTAATGGAATGCAATACAGTGAAAATATCCAAAAACGACGTTGTGAAATTAATGACATTAACCAACCAATTACCATATATCCTGATACAACGGAAGCAATAAATCCAAAAAATAATGCCATTGTATTTTGGTTCGTCATGCCTACGATATCACCAATACTTAATATACCAGCACCTAACAATGCAGGAATTGCCAGTAAAAATGAAAATTCTGCAGATTCTTCACGGGTTACGCCTAAAAATAGGGCTGTTGCAATCGTGATGCCAGAACGTGAGATTCCCGGTAATATTGCACATGCTTGTGCTATGCCAACTAACAGAGCAATCCTCCAAGTTATTGCTTTACTTTTTTGTCCTATGTTTTTAGTAAACAATAGAACCAACCCAGTTGTTAATAATGTAAATCCCACTGTTTGCACTGTGAACAGAGAATCAAATTTATCCTTAAACAGTATACCAATGACTCCAGCTGGAATTGTAGCAATAATGATATGTATCAGCAGTTGAATTGACTCCATATCTTTTTGAAAAATATCAACAATATTCTGTTTAATCTTATCTCTAAAATACATAAGAATTGCAACCAACGTACCCAAGTGTAAAACAACTTCTAGAACCAACCCTGGTTTGTTAAACCCTAGTAATGCCTGCCCAATCACCAAATGCCCAGAACTGCTGATTGGCAAAAACTCTGTTAAGCCCTGAACAATACCTAAAACAATTGTGTCAAAAACACTCACTGATGCACACCCATAAATGATATCATTCTGCCAGATTTTTCACCATCTCTGCGGTAACTGCAACATTCACTTGATTCAAATGTGCAGGTAAGTGAGATATGAATATTGTCTTTTAACACACCAAGGTTCATGGCATGCAGTGAAATTTGCTTATCGATTGATACAAAAAAAGAACCATTTTCGGTATTCACACACGAGATATCAAACTTATTGGCTACATCCTCACTCACTTCGTAGCAACATTGTTTAATTGAAGTACCTAAAATCATTCTTATGTTTTCGGGCTTGCACCCTTTTTCGATCATCATTTGGAGAGCTACGTTTGTAATTTTACTTACTGTTCCACGCCAACCTGCATGGACTAGACCAAAAATCTGCATGGTTGAGTCAACTAAAAATATGGGGACACAATCTGCAGTTTGAAGTGATAAGACCACTTGTTTATTATCGGTAATAAGACCGTCGGTTTCTGGGTAAAACCCACCATGCTCCGCCCATTGAACTCGCGAAGAATGTACTTGATATGGTACTGCCAATTTTGAATATGGAATATCTAATTCTTCTGCAAGTTTAGACCGCTGAATTTCCACATTTACCTGTTGTGAACCCAATATTTGTTTGCTTTGTAACGCAAATAAACATGATGGTACCCAATTTTGATAAGAAATAAATGGTATATCACTCATATTTAAACCCCAACCTAAATGTTGTAGTGTGAATATTTATAAAATTTTTAATGCGAGAAGTTACACTAAACTAGAGGGAGG
>CAZCRK010000019.1:0-22532 GCA_964501035.1 uncultured bacterium | reverse complement strand
CACCATTACACACACCACATTCGTCATAAGCTCCAACACAATCATCTACATCATCACAGATATCATCACCATCTGCATCTTCACATGGTGCTCCATAATGTATACCTGTACAATCCACTACATCTGCATCTAATGTGGTTCCACCAACGCCTGATAATACAAGACCAGAAATACATGCTCCATCTCCTTGTACTTCTAAGGTAGTTAGTATTCCACTTCCTGCTGCTATCGTTGCTCCACTAAAAGAAAATCCAAGTACAGTACCTCCACCAACGGATGTACTAAAGCCTGCAGCTTCTGCACTACCACCTGATGCTCCCAATAACTCAACGCCATCTACATCAAATTGGAATCCAGCTATATCTGCATCACTTGAATAGGTAATGTCAATGAAGCTTGTTGAAACTTCACCAAAAGAATATGAGCCACCTAAATCAAAGCTCAAATTATTCCCACCTGGGTCAGAAAAAACACCATTTGTTAAACTAAATGAACCACTTTCTGCAGAAGTACCAATCGCTGCATAGCATAATACACCCGAACCAGCAGGGATAACAGCTCCACTAAAAGAAAATCCAAGTACAGTACCTCCACCAACAGATACAGTAAATCCTGCTGCTTGAGCGAGTCCACCTGCAATACTACCAACTTCCATATCGGATAAATCAGATTCAATATTAAACTGAAAACCTGCAATATCTTCATTGCTCTCAATGGAAATTTCTAAATTTCCTTCAGTAAAATCGGTAATTGAAACATTTACATCTGTTGCAAAACCAAATGTAGCTATTGCCAATACTGTTAAATATTTTGATATATGATTAATCATTTTTCCTCCTCAATTATAAAAAATTAAACAAATTCCAGCTCTAAATATACACTTTTAAAATATATTAAAAATGTGATTTATTACATAAAAGTATTTATGAAAGGTGATTATTCTTAAACGACAGTTTAAAAAAAGGGGTGAAGATTATCGACTATGCAGATTTTTTGAGTAGTTTAAACTCAGCTTTATTTTCTTTTCTGATGACTGAATCTGTAATAATACACGTGTCAATATTTACCATTGAAGGTGCTTCATACATAATATCTAACATGATATCTTCAAGAATTGAACGTAATGCTCTTGCACCAGTTTTTCTCTCTTTTGCTAACTTTACAATTTCTTTGAGTGCCTGTGGGGTAAACTCTAAATGAATTTTTTCTAATTCCATCAAACGTTGATATTGTTTTACTAAAGCATTTTGGGGTTCTGTTAATATTGAAAGTAGCGCTTCATCAGAAAGTTCTTCCAATGGAGCTAAAACTGGCAAACGACCTATCAACTCAGGAATAAAACCATATTTTAATAAATCGTCGGGTCTAGCATGAATAAAATGATGAGAATCATCTATCTTTGTTTTTACATCTCTGTCAAATCCAATTCCACCACCCGTCAATCTTTTATCAATAATATCTTCTAATCCTTGAAATGCACCACCACAAATAAATAAAACATTTTTAGTATTAATAGTAACCAAAGGTTGCTCAGGATGTTTTCGTCCACCTTTAGGTGGTATGTTTGCGTGTGTACCCTCTAACATTTTTAGTAATGCTTGTTGAACACCTTCGCCAGAAACATCACGAGTAATGGATGGGTTGCCGTCCTTACGAGCGATTTTATCAATTTCATCAATGTAAATAATACCCATTTCGGCACGATTCACATCATAGTCAGCAGATTGAAAAAGTCGAACTAAAATATTTTCGACATCTTCTCCAACGTACCCTGCCTCTGTCAAAACGGTAGCATCAGCAATTGCAAATGGAACGTTTAATAATTTTGCTAACGTTTTTGCAATTAATGTTTTACCCGTTCCTGTTGGACCCACTAATAAAATATTACTTTTTTCAATTTCAACATCATTTCTATCATAACGAGTGCTAATACGTTTAAAATGATTATACACAGCAACAGAAACCGTACGTTTTGCTTGTTCTTGTCCAATAATATGTTGATCTAACTCATGTTTGATAGATTGGGGCTTTTTCATCGTTAAATGACTATCAATATATTGCTTCTTCATGTTTTCACGAACAATATCCCCCGCTTTGTCCACACACCTATCACAAATATATGCGTTATCCCCTTCTACTAAAAATTCAATGTCGGTTTCAGGAGAACCGCAAAAGGAACAGATAATTGGTTTTTTTCGTTGATTTTCTTTCATATTAACCATTTCGAGATGATACTATTTGATCAATAAGTCCATAATCTTTAGCTACATCAGCTGACATAAAATTATCTCTATTTGTATCTTTTGCAATTGTTTTAACTGGTTTGCCAGTATTGTTACTTAATATTTTGTTCAATTTATCACGTAAGTATAAAATTTCTTTTGTGTGAATTTCAATATCCGTTGCTTGACCTTGCACCCCTCCAAGTGGTTGATGAATCATAAATCGGGAGTTTTCTAAAGCAGACCGTTTCCCTTTGGCACCTGCACTCATTAACACAGCTGCCATGCTTGCAGCTTGCCCCATGCATATGGTTGCAATATCTGGTTTGATGTAATTCATTGTATCCAATATTCCAAATCCTGAAGTAATAACACCACCTGGGCTATTAATATACATATAAATGTCTTTTTCAGGGTCCTCAGCTTCTAAAAACAATAATTGAGCAATAATCAAACTCGAAATATAATCGTCGATTGGTGTTCCTAGAAAAATAATTCGCTCTTTTAACAGGCGTGAATAAATATCAAAAGCGCGTTCACCATGAGCAGTTTGCTCTACAACCATTGGTACTAAAGATGCATGAGGTAGTGTGGTCATTAATGTCTCCCTTTTGGTAATTCCTTCGTAGATTTTTCAACAATTTTATGATTGGTAAATGTTTCAAGTTTATCAAACAACTGCTCAATTAATAGAGCTTCCACTAATTGGTCGCGATTTTTAGCTTGTTTGTAAAATGATGTTATTTGAGATTTTTGAGTTGGATTCTGTTCTGAAATTTCATCAATTTTTTTCTGAACATCTTCATCAGCAACTTTGAGTTCTTCTTTTTCAATGAGTTCATCTTTAATCAAAAACCATTTCACTTGCTCAATAGCCAAATCATTATACATTTCTCGGAGCTTAGATTCATCTCCAATTTCTTGCCCTTGATTTTTTTGTTTCATGTCTTCGATCAAATGATCTAGATAATGTTTAAGCATGGAATCAGGCGCTTCCAATTTGGATTTTTTCACAAAGTGAGCAATAATTGCATTTTGTTTGGCTTTACTATGTTCATCTTCAAGATTTTTTTGAATTGACAATTTAATTTTTTCACGAAGTTGATCCATGGTTTCCGCTTCTTCATCTACCATTTTAACAAAGTCATCATTTAACTCAGGAAGAACTTGCTCTTCAATCTTTTTTATCTTCACCTCATAAATCACTTTTTTATCATCATCGTGTTGAACTTCAGTTCGAACTACTTCATCAATATTTTTACCAATAAAAGCTTTTTCAGCATCGCCGGAAAATACGCTGGTACCCAATTTAATATATTGATTTTCCATTTTTTTACCAATAACGGGCATTCCAGAATCATCCAATTCTTGAAAGTCTCCTTGAATTAGATGTCCAGATTTTGCACCATCTTTAATGGGGTTTACCGTTGAAAACCGCTCTTGTAATTCTGCAATTGAATCATCAACATCTTCATCACGAGCTGTATAATGTGTGGTTTCAATTTTAAACTTCTTTTGATAATTTGGTAATTTTATATCTGGATATACTTCAAATCGGGCAGTAAATTCTAAATTTCCACCTTCTTTAAAATCTAGTTTTAAAATTTCAGCTTGATTGATAGGATTCATTTTGAGTTCACCTAACGCTTTTCGGTAATAATCGTTAAGTGCGTGCTCTGCATAATGCGCTTCAACAGAAGGACCCATATTTTTTTTCACAATATTCATAGGCACTTTCCCTTTGCGGAAACCTTTTAGCTCATAATTGCTTCGTGCATGATTCAATTCTTTTTCAAATCCATCTTTGAGCATTTCCCAGCCAACTTGAACTTCTAGCTCTTTTGTAAAACTATTTACATCTTTTAAATCTGTTTTCATTTTTCCTCAAATTATCATATTTATAAAGCATATAATTTACATTATTTTTTCATCACAAAAATAGTTAAATAGGGTTGTATGATTTACTCGTTTCATGGTCTTCAGTTTGTTGAGATGACTCAATTGCATTTTTTAATTGCCTTAACTCATTTTTCATAACACCTTTTAAGATGGGTTTGAATGATAAATCTTGCACCCGTCTGCCGTATGTTCCTTCAAGGGAATACAAAAGAAGTGTATTTTCATCATTTCCTGATAAACTAAAAGTGATTGAATGACTAAATCCCTTATTGGGTTCATCTTTAGATACTTCTGATATTGAAAATTGTACTGGCGGATTACATTTTGTTATTTTTGCTTCCATTTCATATGCACCAAATCCAAAATTATGTTCAATAACAAAATTGGTTTTATTGTTCATAGAAAAGGATGATGGTATTTCAATTGAGTTATGAAATCGATTAAAGCTCAAACTTTTGGAAAAATCGGTTAAAAATGCCCAAACAGTTTGGTTGTCTGCATTGATTTTAATTTTTTCAGTCAGATTAATCACCAATGTAATTTAGTAAATTGAGTGTTTAACTCCCTATGTGTAAATTTATCACTATGGAAACACTACCAAAACAGGAATTACTTTCACCTGCGGGGAATTTATCAAAATTAAAGTATGCATTAGCATATGGTGCAGATGCAACCTACGCTGGAATACCAAAATTTTCTTTACGTACTCGTGAAAATGAATTTCGTGAAGACACATTAAAAGAAGCTATTTCGTACTCTCATAATATGGGCAAGCAGATTTATTTAACCATGAATATTTATGCTCATAATACTAAAGTTGATGCGTTTATTCGTGAATTAGATAAGGTTATTTCTTGGGAACCTGATGCCTTAATTATGGCGGATCCTGGACTAATAAATATTGCTAGAAAACGACATCCAAACATGGTTATACATTTATCAACCCAAGCAAATGCAACCAATTGGTCAGCGGTACAATTTTGGCATGATTTGGGAGTAAAACGGATCATATTGTCGCGTGAGTTACGGCTTAAAGAAATTGCTCAAATTCATGAAAATGTTCCAGATATAGAACTAGAAGCATTTGTACATGGTGCAATTTGTATTGCATATTCGGGAAGATGTTTAATCACAAATTATATGAATCACCGAGATGCAAATCAAGGTACATGTACCAACTCGTGCAGGTGGGAATATAAAGTGGGTGAAGTGCCTGAAAGTTTAATCGAAATTGAAACCCAACAAGAATCCCTTACCACAAAACGGTCTGTTGAAATCCCAAATAATTTATATGTGGAAGAACCCAAACGACCCGGTGAAAAATATGCAGTGGATGAAGACGAACATGGCACATATATGTTTAATGCCAAAGATTTATGCAGTATTGAATTGTTAAACGATATTCAAAAAGCCGGTGTTATAAGTTATAAAATTGAAGGTCGGACAAAATCAGAATACTATGCAGCAATGTGTACCCGTTCGTACCGCAAGGCTATAGATGATGTAAATAATGGCAATCCATTTAATCCCCAACATTTAGAAGATTTAATGGCATTATCAAATCGATCATATACGACTGGTTTTTATACACGAAATCCACGTGAATTTGGCGAAAACTACACCGATTCTCGTTCCAAAGAATTGTTAAAACGAGCCGTGGGTATGGATGTGAAATATGATGCGTCTCAAGGACTTTTGTATTTTGAATGTAAAAATAGATTAGAAGTTGGTACTGAAGTAGAAATCATTACCCCTGACGGGGAATCTACTGTAAAGGTTGAAGAAATTGTTTCAAGTAAAGGAAAAAAATTAGAAGTTGCTCATGGCGGAATGGGAGTGCATGCTATCCCGTTTGACACAGATCCGGGTGAATTTGCTGTTCTGCGACGAGATATTTATCCCAAAGAACTCGAATCTGCGTTGAAGGTATAGCTTAAATCAAACGATTTTCGAAAACTTACTCAACTTCGGATTTTCCATACTTAATATTTTCATATTTGGACTATCCAACTTTAGTTTTTACTAATAACTTTAGCCCTTCAAGATAGCTGTTTTTCCCTAGACCAGATACCTGTGCTAAGCACACAGGTGAAATTACTGATTTTTGGCGAAATTCTTCTCGTGTGTGAATATCACTTAAATGTATTTCTACAGTTGAAATATTTACTGCTGAAATTGCATCTCGAATAGCATAGGCATAATGTGTGAATGCTGCAGGATTTATAAGTATCCCTTCAGCCCAATGACGTTCATCTTGAATGGTGTCAATGATTTCACCTTCATGGTTTGATTGAAAAAATTTAAATGAGTGGTTAGCTCCCTCTTGACTCGTTTCAACCCACATCATTAATTCTTCCAGGGTATCTGTCCCATACACTTCTGGCTCTCTGGTTCCAAGTAGATTGAGATTTGGTCCATTAATTACTAATATATTCATGTACATTCCTTAAAATCATTTAATTGATTGATTGAATTGATTATTGATTCTTTATCGATATCATTTCGAATAGTTGTTTTTCCTATATTGTCTAGTAGAACAAAATGTATCTTGCCTCTGTTATTTTTCTTATCCGATTGCATTAACTGCCAAATTTTGTCTGCGTTTATTGGTGGTAGTTCTGGTAAATCAAGAGAAATAATTAATTTTTTCATCTGTGCAAAATCAGCATTATTCAAATTTGCAAACTGTGTGGATAGTTGTCCAGCAACTAACATTCCAAATGAAACAGCTTCACCATGACGAAGTATATGATTTCCAAAATGTTTTTCAAGAGCATGACCAATGGTGTGTCCAAAATTTAATATTTGTCTAAGACCACCTTCTGCTTCATCTTGTGAAACAATATCTGCTTTTAACTTTGAGCAATGTGCAATGACTTTGGTTAAGAATGCAGAATCCAGTGACTCCAATTTGTCCAGATTTTCTTTTAATTCATTGAAGAATGTTTTATCTAAAATAAGTCCATATTTTATAACTTCCCCTAGAGCTGAAACAACTTCTCGCTTAGGTAAAGACTGTAAACAATGTATATCAGAAATCACTGCAGTTGGTTGCCAAATTGCACCCACTAAATTTTTACCTTCTGGTAAATTCACACCCGTTTTACCACCAATTGCAGAGTCCACCATTGCTAACAATGTAGTTGGGATTTGAATATAATTAATCCCTCGCATAAAAGTGGAAGCAACAAATCCCGTAATATCACCTATAACCCCACCGCCTAAAGCAATTAATGTTGACTTCCTATCGCATTTACGTTTTATCAATTGAGAGTATAAATTTTGGGTTGCAAGTAACGATTTTGAATCTTCACCTTCTAGAATTTCAATAATTTCTACGTCAAATCCATTCAATGTTAAATCATCAGTAATTTGTTGTCCAATAAGTAATCGAATGCTAGGATGGGTAATTATAACCCATTTTTGACCTAAATTTTGTGAACGAAATAGTTCGGGTAGCATCGTATGCAACCCCTTGTCAACCCAAATTGGATATGACCTTTTTCCAAGTGCTACGCTAATGGTTTGCATACATCCCTTTTAAATATTGAAACAGAGATTCTGTTACTTCTGTAGGATTCATATCATCTGTATCTAAAATATAATCGGAAGGTGACTCATACCACGATTGTCGAACACCCCATATTTTACGAAGTTCATCTTCAATGTTTCCAGAGTTGTGCAATAATGGACGTTTTTTTACCGATTTTATCCGAAGTGCCAAGGTCTGTGGTTTTGCTCGAAGAAGTATTGTAAATCCATCTGATAAAATTTTTCTATTTTCATCCGTTACGACAATTCCTCCTCCTGTTGAAACCACAGTGTTAGTTTTATGAACCATCTTTTTCAATGTTGCATTCTCAAATTTTCTAAATGATTCTTCACCCATATATTTAAAAATCTCTCCCACAGACATAATTTTTTCAGATTCAATATGGTCATCTGTGTCAACAAACTCCATGTCTAATTTTTCAGCGATTTTTTTTCCAACGGTTGACTTCCAGCTTGCCATCATACCTATCAAATATATGTTGGGATAACTCATTTAATACTTTGCACTACATTTCATATGAGCTCGGAGTTGTTCTAAAGAGTCACCCCCAAATTTTTCAAGAATTGCATCAGCTAAAACAAAACAAACCATACTTTCTGCAATGATTGATGCAGCAGGTACAGCACATGAATCCGTTCGCTCTTTATGCGCAAGTTTAGCTTCTTTGGTTGTAATATCACTCGATCTTAATGGTTTAATAAGTGTTGGAATAGGTTTCATTACTGCTCGAATAAAAAGCGGTTGTGCATTACTCATCCCCCCTTCAATACCACCAGCATTGTTAGTCATTCGTGTAAACTGTTTTCCATCATAATCAATTTCATCGTGTACCTGACTACCCAAAGAATGTGCTTGTTCAAATCCAGTTCCAATTTCAATCCCTTTGAATGCATTAATTGACATGATTGATTCAGTAATTCGCGCTTGTAGTTTTCTATCCCATTGCGTATAACATCCTAAACCATAAGGCAACCCGGTCGCAATTACTTCAAACACACCTCCTACAGAATCACCATCTTTCTTTGCCTTATTGATGGTTTCAATCATCTCTTCTTCAGCTTTTTTATTGATGCATCGAACGGGTGATTGATCAACGTGTGTATTTAGCTTGGAAGGAGACATATCATTAGGAATTTTGGAATCATCGATAATATTGTGGATTTGTGTAACACGACTTCCTACTTCAATTCCAATATCTTCTAATAATTTTCTACAAATTGATGCAAGTGCAACTCGCATTGCAGTTTCCCTCGCAGAAGATCTTTCAAGCACATTACGTATATCATTAAATCCAAATTTTTGAACCCCTGCTAAGTCGGCATGCCCAGGGCGAGGAATGGTAATTTCTGTCACTATGTCGTCAATACTTTCAACAGACATTTTTTGTTTCCAGTTTTTCCAATCCTTATTTTCTAGAAGTAAACCAATAGGCGAACCAAGTGTTTTTCCGTGTCGAACTCCTGAATAAATTTCAGCAATATCAGTTTCTATTTTCATCCTACCACCACGTCCATGACCAAGCTGTCTTCTCTTTAACTGCTTAGCAAGAAAGGATTCAGAAATTTCAACCCCTGCTGGGAAACCATCAATTATACCCAACAATCCTTTACCATGTGATTCACCCGCTGTTAAATACCGTAGTTTTGTTAACATAATTTGCTTTCTAAATGTTGTTTTAATTCATTAAAATTTACTTTAGAAGATATTGATTCTCCAAACCAAAGGTCTAGGGAGGCCAACCCCTGAAATATAAACATATCTAACCCACTTACAATTTTTGATCCAATCTGTTCAGCATCACAAAGTAACTTTGTTTTTAACGGTGTGTAAATTGTGTCAATAATAGACTGATTTTTGTGCAACAAGTCACGATGTATGAGTGATGTATTGTCAATCATCCCCACAGAAGTACAATTAATAATTATGGACGAACTATTAACATGTTTTTCAACATCAGCTAACTTAAGTTGGCTAATAGAATCTGATTTGAATTGCAAGGATCGTTGCTCAGATCGATTAAATACTTTTATCGATTTCACACCATCTTGAACCAAGGCAAAACAGATTGCATTTGCGACACCACCAGCTCCCAAAACAAGAACTTCCTTGTTTGCTACTTCAATTTGATTCATTTCTAATAATTTTACAAATCCGTACCAATCTGTATTGTTACCAATCAATTTGTTTTCAAATTTTGAAATTACATTTATAGCTCCGATTTGATCTGCTCTTGGGTTTACAATATCAACTAGTTCTGAAACTAAACTTTTGAATGGTATGGATACATTAATCCCATGCAATGATTCACTTTTTAGTTGATTTGTTATTTTACTTAAGTCAGATTTGGCGACCATTATTTTTTTATAATTTGCATCAATTCCAAGGGCATCAAATACGAAATTATGTAGGGTAGGACTCAAACTATGTTCAACTGGGTTTCCAATAACAGCAAAATACTTCATTTTACCAATTTCTTTAAAACAGAATTAAACTCAGGAAATGAAATATTAATACAACCCTCATTATCTAAGGTATTATATCGTCCTGCATTTAAACCTGCAATTGTAAAAGACATAGCAATTCGATGGTCGTGGTAAGTACATATACTTGTATTATGCAATATATTTGGAGTATCAATTATAAACCCATCCTTTTTTTCAATTACCTTCGCACCCATCGCATTCAAATTACTACATATTGCATGAATTCTATCTGATTCTTTCACACGCAATTCTTCTGCACCCGTTACAGTTGTAGGGCTGTCTGCTTGTGTTGCAAGAACCGCAAGAATTGGTAATTCATCAATAAGACTTGGGATGTCCTTTTTGGATAAAGATACTCCATGAAGAAATGAATATTTTACACGCACATCTCCAACAGTTTCTCCACATTCAGAATGTAAATTAGACCATTGAACATCACCACCCATTTTAGACAATACATCATAAAAACCAATACGGGTCGGATTTGCCAATACATTTCTTATGATTAAATTTGATCCCGGAATCATAGCTGCTGCAGCTGAGAAAAATGCTGCGGTTGACGGATCTCCAGGTACCGTAATATGTAATGGGGATAATGAATTCTGTAATGGTTTTATAGTAATTTTATCATTGTAAATAATCTCAGCTCCAAGTTCAGCAAGCATTACTTCAGTATGATTTCTGGTTTGTACTTTTTCTGTTACAACGCTTGGACTATTTGCTCCAAGCCCGGCGAACAACACGCATGATTTAACCTGAGCGCTGGCTTTGGGTGGACAATATTGGATTCCAATAATGTCGTTTAGAGAAGTACGAAGTGTAAGAGGTAATTTTTCTTTCGTAGATTTAACGTTAACACCCATTTTTTGTAAGGGTTCTAGCACCCTACCCATGGGTCGTGAACTTAATGACTCATCACCAATAAATGTTGCCGAAATATTTTTACCTGCAAGAAGCCCAGAAAGTAATCGAACAGTAGTACCTGAATTACCACAGTCAAGTGGATTTTCAGGATTTATAAATGTATTTCCTGTTAATATAACAGAATTATTTGTTTTAGTTGATTGAATTCCACAATCCAATAAGCAAAGCCGGGTGGACTCAACATCTTGGCCAGTGGATAAATTTTCAATTTTACTGATTCCTTCAGCAAGTGCACCACACATTAAAGCACGATGTGATATGGATTTATCTCCTGGGAGTGTAATATCACCTATAATTGGCATTCGTCATCCAATTTTATTTTATCCTTTACTAAATCAATAGCTGTTTCAATTGAACCTATCATATCTTTTGTATAGGGGTTATAATTTTGAAGATCCTTAAATAAGTCCCAAGAATCATTACATGTTTGTTCAATGACTCCCAATAGGTCATTAAATCCCAATGTATTTATCTGAGTTGATTTAATCCCAGATTCGTGTAATACACGTCCAATAAAATGTGTAATTCCTTGACTAGATGCAGCCATTTTATCGTGTTCTTCTGGTGTTATTTCAACTATCCGAACAGCTGAAGATTCAAATAGATTTTTCAATATCTTATAATGATTGTTTACATCTCTTAATGGATGCATCATCATCTTTAGTTCTCTAAATTGACTAAAAGAATCTGGACCAAATAGAGGATGACTACTGACAATTCCTACATGCTCAGGTAAATATTGTTTCATTATGTTGGATGGATATACTTTGACTGAGCAAACATCTATTATTGTTGTATTATGCAATCTATATTGCGATATATCTACAATTACTGATTCAAACTTTCGAATAGGTACTGCTATAAATACAATATCTGATTGCAATGCTTTTTCAAGACTTTGCACATTACTTGAAGCATCATCCCTTGAGTCAAAAATAAAAATTTTATCGGAATGCTGCGACAACAATTTATGCAATATTTTTCCAAATCTTCCATAGCCTATGATGCTGAAAGAAAGATTCTTCATTTTAATTTCTCCACACCTAAAAACAGAGTTAAATTATTCTTTAAATCATGAATATCTTGTTGAAGAATCTTTAAATCATATAATTCAGCACAGTATTTATTCCCAATTACACCTGCAGTTTTTGGTAAATCACCTTCGGATAATAATCGAGCTGCTTCGGCTGTATCTTCTGCTTCAATTAAAGGTCTGGTCCAAAAATGTTCTGATAAATATTCTTTACACTGTCGCAAAGCTTGTTGATGGGAATGAATTTCTGTAATATCACCAATATATACATTGCGTTTTGCTAAAAGATTTTGATGCACCATTATGTGGAACATTTCTATTATTTGACATTGATGGGTTGCTAATGCCTCGACACTCTCTATTACAACACCACCCTGAGCGTTTTCCATTGCAAAAATACCATAATCAATAGTTTCATTTGTAATAGAATTAAGTACTGATTCTGTAGATATTAAATACTCAATAGTATAGTCTTTGATACCATGATTTGTAGCAAACACCTCGGCAGCTTCTTCACTAAAACTACCCTTAGCACCCATTATTCCGATTATTTTCATTCTTTCCCTTTTAAATTCTTCACTAAACTAAACACATCCTTTTCAGGTGCCTGTGAATGTCTAATTTTTTCAATTAATGCACTGCCAACAACTGCACCATCTGATAAAGCGTTGATTTTTTTAACATCATAAGAAGATGAAATTCCAAACCCTACTATAAATGGTGCCGTGCAGTTTTCTTTTACTCTATATAAGTATTTCTTTAACTCCATCTCAGATGCTTTACTCGCACCTGTTATTCCTAAAATTGCAACACAATACACCAGATCACCTGCCAACTTTGAAATGGTAACTATACGCTCATTTGGAGTATTTGGGGCAATCAACAATATTGGCGATATTCCCCTTTTCTTACATTCTTTCACCCACTCTTCGGCTTCCTCTGGAGGCAAGTCTGGAATAATGAGACCATCCACACTCACTCTCCTGCATGCATCTAAAAAATCTAGTAATCCATAATGTATGATTGGGTTAATGTATCCCATTAAAACTATTGAAATATTTGAAGATTTTCTTATTTCAATAATTTGTTCAAATATGATATCCAAATGTATGCCATTTTTTATTGCTTGTAAGCTTGAAGCTTGAATTATGGGACCATCTGCCAATGGATCAGAAAATGGCATTCCTATTTCTACCATGTCAGCACCAGCTTTCTCTGCAGATAACACTAGATCAACTGTTGAATGAAGTTTTGGGTAACCTGCTGTGATAAATGGAATTAGTTTTTCAGATGATTTACTAAATATTTTGGGAATTCGACTCATATCTCCTTCCCTAAATAGTTAGCAATTGTATGCACATCCTTATCGCCTCGACCTGATAAACAAATAACAACATTCTGCCCTTTTTCAATTTGATTATCCTTTTGCTTCAAAAATGCCAAAGCATGAGATGATTCAAGTGCAGGAAGGATTCCTTCTTTTTCAGATAACCATTGAAATGACTCAACAGCCTCTTTATCGGTGGCCGAAACATATTCAACACGTTTAATAGATTTTAAATAACTGTGTTCTGGCCCAATACCAGGGTAATCCAAACCTGCTGAAATAGAATGTGGCAACTGAATTTGGCCATATTCATCTTGTAACAAATAACTTCCTGACCCATGAAGTACTCCAAAACTGCCTTTTGTAATGGTTGCTGCATGTTTATCTGTTTCTACACCTAAACCAGCTGCTTCTACACCGACAAGTCTTACATTATTTTCTATAAATGGATAAAACATACCAATTGCATTTGACCCACCACCCACACAAGCAACAATCGTATTAGGAGTTCCTGAGCTATTCAATTGGTTAAATTGATATTTTGTTTCTTCACCAATCACTGCCTGAAAATCACGTACCATCATTGGATAAGGATGGGGTCCTACCACAGAACCTATTAAATAATATGTATTTTCAACATTTGCAACCCAATCTCTAATTGCCTCATTCGTTGCATCTTTTAGCGTTTTACTGCCGGAAGAAACAGGACGGACTTCTGCTCCTAACAACTCCATTCGGAATACATTCAATTTTTGTCGTTCAATATCCTCTTCACCCATATACACAATACATTGCAAACCAAATTGTGCTGCTACAGTTGCCGTTGCCACACCGTGCTGACCCGCACCAGTTTCAGCAATTATTCTTTGTTTGCCCATTGCTTTAGCTAACAAAATCTGCCCCAGTGCATTGTTTATTTTATGAGCACCAGTGTGATTTAAATCTTCTCTCTTTAAATACACATTAAACCCAAGTTCTTGTGATATTCTGCTTGCAAAATATAATGGGGTGGGTCGTCCTGAAAAGTCCTTAAGTAAGGATGCCAACTGACCTTTGAATTCTGAATCATCTTTGTACTGTAAATATAAAGTTTCCAGTTCTGAAATAGCTGGAATCAATGTCTCTGGGACAAATTTACCTCCAAATTCTTTGAAGTGGCCCCTTGAATCTGGTTGTTTATAACTCATTCTGCTGTTTACTAAATATGTTAGATGTTGAAGTGATTTTTTTTAATGTATCCATAACTTCTTTAATTTTGTGAGAATCTTTTTGACCTGGATTAACCTCTACCCCACTATTTATATCTACGGCTGATGGTTGTACTGTGTTTATTCCATCAATAATATTAGAATTATTTAATCCTCCTGATAAAATTACAGGTATTTGAGTATGTAAATTGGATATTAAATCCCAATTAAATGATTTTCCTGTTCCTCCCATTTCATCATTGTCATATGTATCAAACAAGTACGCAAAGACATTGTATTTGGATATATCACTAAGACTAAATTCATTTTTGATACGAAATGCTTTCATAACTGGCTTTGTAATTTGCATACAATAATCTGGCGATTCATTTCCATGTAATTGAACTACATCCATAGATAGCTTATCCACAATATTATTCACAATATCTGCATCTTGATTGACAAAGACCGCAACCTTTGTTATATGCTTTGGTATTTTGTGTATCCATTGACTAATTGAGTTAACTTCTACATTTCTTAGGCTTGGTTCATAAAAGATAAACCCCAGTGCAGACACCCCATTGTTGCACGCAACCAATGCATCATTTAAACTCGTAATTCCGCAAATTTTAGTGGGCATCATACACCTACTCCATTCAATAAATTGGAAAGCGTATGTTGGGGAGTTCCATTTTTCATAAGAGATGTACCTATTAGAGCTGCATTAAATCCTAATGAACTTACTAATTGCAAATCTTCAACAGAGTTAATTCCGCTTTCTGCTACCTTAATTGAGCTTGAAGGTAATGTGTTGGAAAGATTTTCAAACCAGTTAAGATCTGTTTTCATTGTGTTTAAATCTCTACAATTAACTCCTACTATTTTAGGTTGCAAAGTGTGAATTTGTTCTAACAAATCAGGATTATGAGTCTCTACAAGAACATGTAATCCTAATTGAGTTGCCGTTGTATAAAACTGTTTTAATTGATCTGATGATAATGCATCAGCTATGAGTAATATGGCATCAGCGCCATGCACATATGATTCCCAAATTTGGTACTCTGAAACAATGAAATCTTTACGCAAAATGGGAAGATTTACACAATCCCTTACAGCTTTCATAAAGTCCAGCGAACCACCAAAATAGGTTTTGTCTGTTAAAATAGATATCGCAGATGCGCCAGAAGTTTCATACGCTTTTGCAATGTCAATGGGGTCTGATTTCATCCAAATTTCCCCTGCAGAAGGTGATTTGCGTTTTATCTCAGCAATTACGGATATTATGTCACAGGAAAGTGCTTGTTCAAAATCTCGAATTTCAGAATCTCTTGGTAACTCCTTTAATTTTTTAAGAGGAATAATTGACTGAGATAATTTCACTTCGTCATTTTTGGTTAATAATATTTCGTCAAGAATGGTCATTTTATGTTTTGTAGATTTTGAAGCACCTTCATTGCTTTTCCTGAATCAATAGACTTTTCAGCCAATAAAATTCCATCCTTAAATGTTGATACTTTTTGACCAACTTTTATTCCAGCAGCAGCATTTAACACAACAATATCCCTTCGTGCACCCGTTTCACCTTGTAAAACAGATTCAATAATTTTTGCATTTTCATCTGGCATTCCACCTGCTAATTCATCCATCGAAGCAGTTTTATACCCAACATCTGAAGGGGAAATGACTGTGGATTCAATCGTGCCATTCACTAAATGACTCATTTTCGTCGACGCAGTATTGCTGATTTCATCTAAGCCATCATAGCCATGAACAACATAAGCCTCTTTTGAACCCAATAATTTGAGGACTTTCGCCATTCTATCTGTAATGGAACCATCAAATACACCAATTACCTGCCGATTAACTCCTGCAGGATTACAAAGCGGACCCAATATATTGAATACCGTTCGTACAGCAAGCGATTTTCGAGCACCGATTGCATGTTTCATTGCTGGATGTAAAGAAGGTGCAAACATAAATCCCAGTCCAATTTCTTCGATACAATGAGCAACTTTTTCTGGCTTCATGGTAATATCTACACCTAATGCAGATAGTACATCTGCTGACCCAGATTTAGAGGTCATGGACCTATTACCATGTTTTGCGACTTTGACTCCTGCACCAGCAACAACAAACGATGCAGCAGTTGAAATATTAAATGTCCCACTTGCATCACCACCAGTGCCGCACATATCAATTGCTTCAGATGTAATCGGGATTGGCGTCATTTTATCTCGCATTGCTTGAGCAAATCCAGCAATTTCTGAAGAATTTTCTCCTTTAGCTCTAAGAGCAATTAGAAATCCAGAAATTTGGGCATCATCAAATTCACCTGACATAATTTTTTCCATAACATCTCGAGCTTCATCTTGTGATAAGGCTTGGTTTCCCAATAATTTTTCAATAATTTGTTTCATATTTTACCTTGATTCATTTCTAGGTGGAGTCCCTTTTATAAAATTTTCTACCATTTTCATTCCAAATTCAGTTACAATTGATTCTGGATGAAACTGTACTCCAAAAATTGGATACTTTTTATGCTCTAAAGCCATGATTAAATTGTTTTTTGTTCGTGCAGTAATCCGTAACTCATTAGGAAATGTTGACTCTTCGGCAACTAAAGAGTGATACCGTGTAGCTTCAAATGTCGGTGGAATATCATGAAAAATATGTGAATCGGTATGCGATACTTTTGAAGTTTTTCCATGGACAATTTCATTTGCCCGTACAACATTTCCACCGAAGGCAACGGTTATTGCTTGATGTCCTAAACAAATTCCAAATATCGGTATAGTCTTGCCAAAAGTTTGAATGATATCAATAGAAATCCCGGCATTTTCTGGAACCCCAGGCCCAGGTGAAATGATGATTTTATCTGGCGACATTGCAGTAATTTCTTCAATTGTAATTTTGTCGTTTCTATGCACTTCTAACGTGGGATCAATTGCACCAATATATTGTACTAAATTATACGTAAATGAGTCATAATTATCAATTATCAAATTCATATTAATCCATTTTCAGCTAAGTCTATTGCTGAGTTTATTGCTTTTGCTTTATTCAATGTTTCTTCATACTCTAACTCGGGGTTAGAATCAAATACAATACCTGCCCCTGATTGAAAATATGCAATATTATCTTTTAAAACAAGTGTTCTAATAGCTATGCACGTATTCATATTGCCTGCAAAATCAAAATATCCAATTGCACCTGAGTAAATACCACGCCTATCTGGCTCTAGTTCGTGTATAATTTCCATAGCTCTAATTTTGGGTGCGCCTGTTAATGTGCCAGCTGGAAATCCAGAATATAACGCATCAAAATTATCCTTATCTTTCATTAACGTTCCCCGAACATCTGACACAATATGCATCACGTGTGAATAATTTTCAACTATCATGAAATCTTTTACCTTTACAGATTCATATTCTGTACACCTTCCCACATCATTTCGTCCCAAATCTACAAGCATTAAATGTTCCGCTCGTTCCTTAGTATCGTTTAATAATTCTTGAGCTAATTGTGCATCTTCTTTTGCATTCTGCCCTCGCTGTCGAGTACCTGCAATGGGGCGAATTTCAACCTCACGGTTTTGCACTTTAACTAATAATTCAGGCGAAGCTCCAATCACATCGATTCCATTGAGTTTCAAATGAAACATGTAAGGCGATGGGTTGATGGTGCGTAATGCTCGATACAACGTAATTGCATCCACGGGGGTATGGCGATGGAACCGTTGACTTAATACCAGTTGAAACACATCTCCAGATTTTATATATTCCTGTGCTTTTTGCACGGATGACATAAATTTATCCTTCGTAAAATTGGATTTCAAGGATGACTTTTCAACTCGAATTGGAGTTTGATAATCAATATCAGTATGAAGAAGTTCACCCATTAAATCAATTTGGCGTATAGCTTCATGATATGCCTGTTTTAAATCAGTTGTTTCACATATATGCACATTGCTAAATAAAATTGCCTCATTTTTCAAATGATCAAAGGCAATCAAATTATTATATAACATAAAAACAGCATCCGGGGTGTCTAAAATATTGTCTTCATACGTTGGAATATCCTCCACCCATACAATACTTTCATACCCTAAGCATCCTACAAGTCCTCCCGTAAAAGTAGGTAACCCTGTAATTTGAGGTGCATTAAATCGTGATTGGTATTCTCGAAGGAGCGTTAAATAATCTGTATCAGTTGTTGAAGTACTGCTATTTTTTTCAATGATAGTTTGACCTTTATCCGAACGAAGAACGACATCCGGATTTCGACCAATAAAAGAATAGCGAGCATATTGTTCACCTTTTTCAACAGACTCTAAAATAAATGCATAATTGGAGTCTTTTTGAAATCGCATATAGGTAGAAACCGGTGTAAGCATATCTGCCAAAACCCGTGTATAAACGGGAATTGTTGAATGCGTTTTCGCTAAATTTTCAAATTGTTCAAATGTCATATTCATCGTTTTTATCAAAAAAAAACCCCACAATTATATTGCAGGGTTAGAACAGTTTAGGGTGCGTATTTCCTAAGGTTGTTGTTCCAACCCCTTTTGAAAATACCACCAAAATCCGCTTACCGTTATTGAGTTTAATCCTTCCATCTCGCCCCAATATTACATCAGCATATTTTGAAAATACAAGTTTTTTATTTACAATTTCTATCCTCAACATGATTTTTTGGTTCCATTTGAAGGGTTGAATGAGTAATATTAAATTGTTCTTTTAACAATGTTTGCGTGTGAGTTAAGCATTCACTCCAATGTTTATTATCGGTACATTCTGGTACCAAAGTAATGTGTGCACTAAGTGCAATTTCATTTTGTGAAATAGACCAAATATGTAAGTCATGTATATCTAAAACATGATCTAACGAAAGCATAGACTCTTTCACTTCTTGAAAATTTATGTTTTCTGGTACAGCATCCATGAGAATATTGACACTTTGAAACAATAATTTCCGTGTGCCATACAAGATAAAAACAACAATCACAATGCTTGCAATAATATCTGCAGGGTACCATCCCCACCCCCATATTGCAATGGCAGAAATAATAGCGCCAACCGAACCCAATGCATCAAAAATTAAATGTAAATATGCGCCTTTAATATTGATATCATGTTGATGTGAACCCGATAATATTTTAGCACTGACTGCATTGGCAAAAAGACCTGCGATAGCAATAAAAAGCATGGTTGGTCCATCTATCTCCTGCATAATGCCAAAGCGTTTATATGCTTCATATAAAATGAAACCACAAATAATAACAAGTGTGGCGCCATTTATAAACGCTCCAAATATTTCTGCTTTCATATACCCATACGAACGAAATTTGGTGCGAGGTTTTTCAGCCAAAACGGAAACAATTATGGCAATTCCGAGGGCGCCTACGTCTGTGAGCATATGCCCAGCATCCGATAATAATGCGAGACTATTGGTAATAATGCCACCAATAAATTCAATAATGAGAAATACAAAATTTATCCAAAATGCCCACCACAAAAGATGTCGTTGTGTGTGAGAATGATGGTGATGATGGCCTGACATTATTTTTGGATTTGCTTTGAAGATTTAAAGACCGCAGTAAAAATACGAATCAATTGTTCCTCGGATAAATTTCTGCCTGCATGTTGGGTCAGTCGATGGATAATTTCTTCCTCACGGGTTTTATCTTCCACAGGAATATGGAGTGCTTCTTTTAGCTTACCTACATTTTTAGAAATTGCCATCCGATCTTTCAGTAAACGTATAATTTTACTATCAATCGCATCAATTTCTTCTCGTAATTTTATAATTCTCTCATCCATAAAGTAAAATTAGCACCAAACCATGAGGTGAAAAAAGAAGTTTGATGCACGATTGTTGAAAGTCTTATATGGTTTGAATACATATTGATTTCATTTTATATTTAATGAAGTGAATACTTTGAATAATTCAAATTGTAAAAAAACTTAAACTGAAAGGAAAACATGAACTCAGAACAATTTTTAACATACGCAAAGGGCGCATTTTATACAGCACTCACATTGTTAGTAGTCGCATTTGGAATTAAAATGCTAACATGCTCTCATGGAGGTGGATGTCATCGAGAATGTAAATCACATCATGGTGGGTTTCATGGCTCTAGTAAATGTGGTACACATGCATTGGATGGCAATGTTGAAGCATTTGTATTTAGTGATGATGAACATGTAAATGTGGATGTTTCATTGGATACAATTCAGACTGAAAGTGGTCAAGAAATACGTGCAATTGTCAAAACAATTGTCATTGAAGAAGATGAAGAATAAATTTTAACCCAAATATAACCCAATAAACGCAATGGTGTTTATCAAGATGTTGTGCGAAATACTTTGTGGGCTAAGATGAATGCATGGGCATAAGAAAAGAATAAATACTTTGCTAAAAACACACCATCCATGATGTGTTAAGTAAATATAGAATCAAACAAGAAGAACAAAAAATATGAAAGCTTGGGTTGCAACGGAATACGGTAGTCTTGAAAAGATGACCTTAAAAGAAATTGAAAAACCATCAATTTCTAAAGGCAAAATTCTAATCGAAATAGAATATGCGTCATTAAATCCTTATGATTATAAATTAAGAAATGGGATAGCAAAATGGATGACTGGAAAGAATTTCCCTAAAGTGTTTGGTGGAGACTTTGTTGGGAAAGTAATTGCTTCTCAAGATAAGAATAATGCCTTCAAAAATGGCCAGTTGGTATATGGCTTTGCAAATATATTTTTCAGAGAACAAGGCACCTTGGCAGAATATACAGCGATTACTCCTAAATATGTTAGACAATTACCAGAAGGGATCGATCCGATCAACGCTTGTGCTGTCGTCTCAGCTAGCCTAACTGGAATAAATGGATTGCAAAAATGTGGGAATTTAAATAATAAAGAAATACTTATTAATGGCGCAACCGGCGGAATTGGACATTTAGCTACACAAATTGCAGTTGCAAAAGGAGGAATAGTAACAGCCGTTTGCAGTTCAAAAATATACCCCTTGCAGAGAAATTAGGTGCTAAAAAAGTAATAGATTACAATCAAGAAGATAAATTTGGCAAGGATATGCATTATGATATAATATATGATGCAGCTGCGAAACTTACTTATACCCAAATTAAAAAGAACCTTAATAAATCTGGTATTTATTGTACCACAGAAGAAGGAATTAAACCTGCCATACACACTATAATGAGTAAAATTAATCCACATTCTTCTATGTATCTATCAAGTTTTAGAGGTAGGATTAATGACTTTAAGGAATTGGAATCTCTTATGATTGAAAATAAATTGAAGCCCGTAATTTATAAAACTTATTCATTAGAACAAGCTGGAGATGCTTTTCAATTACTTGAGAACGGTGGGTTTAATGGAAAAATAATTATAAAAATAAAAAGGGATTGAAACAGGGACTAATAGTAACCTTCACCCATCGTGGGTTACGGTTAAAAGAGCAAAGTATTAAAAAGTAAAAACAAATGCCCATGAAAAAAAAGACCGCCCACAAAGTACTATGCACAACAGCGGATATGAGGTTTCGTTCGCAGGCTCACTACACCCAAATTGCCTACGCTCGTACCTCGCTTCAGCAACTTCTCATATCCGCGAACGTTAAACATCAGAAAGAAAATAACATGAAACCTAATAAATTTTGCCAAAGTTGTAGAATACCAATTGCTAAAAACCCTGAACTTGGCGGTTCCGAAAAAGATGGGGCAAAATCCAAACTATATTGCTCATACTGTTACAAAGATGGTGAGTTTATGATGGCAGATGAAGCAGATACTGCTGAAAAAATGCAAAAACTATGCATTAAAATGATGAAAAAACAAGGCATGAATGGGTTGTTGGCTTGGGTTTTAACCCGAAACATCCCCC
>CAZCRK010000018.1:0-24034 GCA_964501035.1 uncultured bacterium | reverse complement strand
AAATTTTGGGGTAAAAAAAGAAAAATGTGATTTACATCAAAAAAAACTTGTGGAAACACTTAAAGGTAATACAAATTACGTTGCGGTTACTTTTATTAATAAATAATGAATATTTTAATTTTGTAGGTATTACTCCTACAAAGGTAGCCCCTCTAAATAATATGTTTAATAAAATTTTAATAATATTTATTTTTTCTTTTGCTTTTTCAGGAAATACTGGAAAATTATCTGGTATTATTACGGATTCTGAAAGTAAAGAAATATTACTTGGAGTAAATGTTTTAGTGGAAGGTACTCCTTTAGGTGCTGCAACTAACCTAGAAGGTGAATACTTTATTTTGTTTATCCCTCCTGGAAAGTATAATGTTAAAGCAACTGCAATTGGGTATACCACGTCTATTTATAAAAATGTAACTATATCAGCCGACTTAACAACCCAGTTAAATTTTAATTTGAAACAAAAAGTGTTAGAAGGTGAAGAAATAGTTGTAACTGCAGAAAAGCCATTAGTTGAAACTGATTTAGTATCAAGTAGAAATACAATTACATCTGAAATGATTGAAAAAATGCCTGTGGAAGATGTTAATGACATGTTGAATTTAACCGCTGGCTTTGTAGATGGTCATGCTAGAGGTGGCAGAGATGGTGAAATATTATATCTAATTAATGGTGTCCCGGCTGTTGACCCCATGTACAATAGTTTTGATACTGATGTACCTGAAGCAGCAATAGCCGAAACAGATATTATAACTTCAGGCTTTTCTGTTGAATACAGCAATGCATTATCCGGTGTTGTAAATATGGTTATGAAAGAGGGTGGGCCAACACTTGCTGGAAGTTTTAGAGCAAAAACTAGTGATAACGCGTTTATAAACATGTTTCCAGGTGAACAACAAAATAGATCTTTTGAAGGGTCTTTAGGAGGGCCTTTGTTTGATTTTCCAGTACGATGGTTTATCAGTGGAGAATTTTCAGAAGATATGGGTAGGTATGGAGTAGCTTTTAATAATTCTAAAACAATCATGGGTAGTTTCACATGGAGACCATTTTCTAAGACAAAAATACAATTATCAATTAATCATCATAATAGAACTTATAATAGTTATTCTCATCGATATAGCCGAACAACATATGAAAATGAAGATTCTGATTTAGATGGACGATTAGATAGAACTATAACTGTAGAATCTAAAAATATAATTGATCCAAACTACTATAATGAAGGCGAAGCATTATATGGGTTAAATATGGAAAATGTTCTTGATATTTATAATTTTAGTGGAAACTTAAATGACTTACCAAAACGTTTTGTTCTCATTGAAGTTGATATGGATGGATCTGGAAATGTTCTTCAAGGAGATGGTGATTTTATCAATGAAGATTTGAATGCAAATGGAGTATGGGATATTGTTGATTTAAATAATAATAGTACTTCGCAAGATTCGAGTTTTATTGATATTAATAATGATGGTGTTTTTCAATGGAATATCGACGAACCAGTACCAAATACAACTGACACAGTTAACGCTGACGGTTATAATATCATTCCTTCTGGATTTAGTTTAACAAGCCAATCAGATGCAATTGGATTTAATGATTCATTCAATATGTTAGACCACTTACTTCGTAATGAAGAAAAAAATACCCATATAAGTTTGAGTCTAAATCATCAATTTGCTAAGAATACATTTTTACAAGTTTTTCTAAGCCAATTTAAAACATATTACCATTATAATACTGAAGAGAGTGCTGATATTCCTGCTTATGCATCTTGGCTAGATGAGAATAATATAAGTCAAGAGTTAATTACTAAATATAAAGATGATTTACTTACAGACTGGAATAACAATGACTTTATTGATATTACTGAAAATGCATATCCAAATGATCCAACAATGTGGAAATCTTGGGGAGATATTCCTGTAACAAATGATCAAGATATTGACAAATTTTATTCATATGGAAGTGGTGCAACATTTTATAGATTGCGTTGGAATGAAGATGAAAAAACAACAACAAATATAAAATCAATTTTAACCAGTCAAGTTACAAATCATCACTTAATTAAAGTTGGTTTTGAAATAAATAATTATGATATTTTCGACCACGATGTTGATATTCCATCAGGAGGAAATTTATATGGACAAAATATAGGTTCAAATAATAATTGGGGGCATACCAGTGAAGAATTTGAGGATGTTGGTTTTGATACTGACGGAGATGGTGTTATAGATTTTGGTTCTTCCAATGGAGTTTGGGATCATTGGGATTATGGTGAAGATGGATTATGGGCGGTTGATGGAAATAATGATGGTGATTATGACGATGATTTTATTGATCTTCCACCAGATGCGTCAGAAAATAACGGCAAGGTAGATGAAGGAGAATTAGCCGAACCATGGATTGATATTTATAATGATGATACATGGAACACAGCTCAACAAAAATTAGATCCTGTTTGGTGGGGATTATTTGTTGAGGATAAAATGGAGTTTGAATCACTTGTAGTGGTTAGTGGTTTACGTTTGGATTATTTTGATCCTAAATTCAACAACTTTCCAACGGATATTGAAGATCCTGTTGTAGATCAAACCACAGGGGGTGAAGTAAAAAATCCAACATCTGTTGGAGCAAAATACTATTGGAGTCCGAGAATTGGTATTGCATATCCAATAACTCATAAAGATGCATTATATTTCAACTATGGAAAAACATTTCAAGTACCCCAATTTCAATATATGTATAGAAATATTAACTGGGATTTTTCTGGTGCATTTCCAATAGTTGGAAACCCAGATATTCTGCCCGAAATGACAACAAGTTATGAACTTGGCGTACGACATCAAATGGGGAATAATTGGAGATTAGAAGTTAAGGGGTTTTATAAAGACATAAATGGGTTAGTTGATACCAAACAAATTTGGATTAAAGCAAATCAATATTATACTAGACATATAAATGGAGACTACGGCAACGTTAAAGGGTTTGAAATAGATTTGTTTAAACGATTTAATAAATTGTTTGGAGGTAATGTGAACTATACTTATTCCATTGCAAAAGGAAAAAGCTCCTCGGCTACACAAAATTATAGTTATACATGGGCAAGTCAAGTTATACCAAGGGAAGAGAGTTATCTAGATTGGGATCAAAGACATACTATAAATGCAAGTATAAATTTATTGGTACCTTACATTTGGACAAATGTAAATACTACAATGCAATATGGGAGTGGATTACCTTATTCACCACCACCAAAATCAGCTGACCCTGAAGTGAATACTAAAAGGTTGCCTTCAACTTTTACAGTTAATCTATATGCTGATAAAACAATTCCCCTTAAAGGGTTTGGTGAGAATACTTCCGTTTCTTTCTTTATCTGGGTTGATAATTTGTTTGATACCAAAAATGTTCAAGGAATTGCTGATGAAAGTTGGTATGATCAATTTGCTGAATACCAATCTCAATATGAAGCTGGTAACACTGCTGTTTATCCATCTGAAGATGATAATAATGGAATTGATGATGATGGTGATGGCTATATTGACGAAACATTTAGCCAAGAATATATGATGATTATGGATACAAATGGCGATGGAGATATTGATGAAAATAAACAGTATCCTGCATCAGGAACCTATAGCGATCCAAGATATTATTCCGAGGGTAGAAGAATTAAAATAGGAGTTTCATTTAAATTTTGATTTTTAACAAACTCTATATTAAACTATTATTCTGTATGTTTCTGTTTGGTTCTTTGATTTTCACTAAAAATTTAGATTCTCCATCTCTGATGCGTTCTGAAATAGATGAATATCAAGTTCACAATGTGGGTACAGTTTGGTCAGCCACGAGTAATTTTGGTAATTACGGAGATCCAAATGTACCAAATGGATTGCCTTCTATGGAATGGCCAGGAGGAAGTGGTACTCATCATCTTTGGGAAGGCAGGTTGTGGATATCTGCACTTGTAGATGGAGAGAAACGATGTAGTCATGCAGATTTTGGAAATTATGAATTTCATCCATCTGATGGTTCTTCTTTTGACCTACCTGCAAGTGATGCAAAGTCTGTTGAAGATAGTTATTGTACATTCGATGATTTTGAAGGGCCTCATACAACAAAATCTTTAGGTCTTAAAATCAATCAACGTGGTTTAACTTGGAGTACTGTTGATTATGATGATTTTATTATTTATGAACTTGAAGTTATAAAAGAAATAGGTGGTGAAAATTACAGTGGAAATGAGTTAAATGATCTTTATGTAAGTTGGGTTTACGACTGTGATGTTGGCACAGGAATGGATGCTTCAAATCCTCATATTGATGATGCTGTCGATTTTGATGGATGGGATGGTAATAACCCACCCGATAAAATAACATATATGGAAGATGTTGTAGAAAATATTGATTTAGATGGAGATGGTGAAATAGAAGGTTACGATGGATTGGGGATACCGTATGGTTGGAGAAAAGTAGGGAGTCCGGGATCAGACCAACCAAACTATGAATCGTCGTTATCTTATTCTGATGGGTTTTATGACGAATATACCGTTTATCTTCCAGATGATGCAAGTAGTGCACCGTTGCTTCGTTGGCAAACAGATGCAACAAATGTTGATTACACAGCGGTAGCCGGTGAAATTGCTGTTGTTAATGGGGATACGTTAAGAGGATATGTTGTACCTCGAAATATGTCTTATATGTATGACGCCGATGATCCTACAACACCTGAAGATGACACAAACGAAAATGGAAATGTACCTGGTTTTATTGGAGGAAGGTTATTATATACTGATATGTGGAAACTCAATGGTGCTTATAATGAAACTATTGATGACACGTTGATGAGAGTATATAGCCATCAATGGTGGAATTGGGAATCGGATCCAGCAACAGATAGAGACAAATTTGATTATGCTACGGGAGAGCATGTTGAAAGTAGAGGTAATAAGTTTATGCCACATCCTTTTAATGTGGGAGCTCCTACTTTTGACTATAGATTTATGTTAACTTCTGGTCCTTTTGATAATTTTGCTTTAAATGATACAATTCATTTAGTTTATGCATCCATAGTTGGTGAAGGCATGAAAGGCTTAAGGCAAAATGCTGATTATGCTTTTGATGCATACTTTGCTGGTAGTAATAGTAATCCATACGATCCTCTTGGTCCAACAGAAGATTCCCATTATTCATTACCGGTACCTCCACCAGTTCCTATATTGAATTATAGTCCATTAAATGAAGGAGTAATGTTATCTTGGGATAGTTCTGCTGAAACAGAAGTTGACCCACTTGTAGGTGCTGCAGATTTTGAAGGTTATAGGATTTATAGATCAACATTTAGTCCCGGAGAATGGGAAATGATTGCAACTTTTGATAATGTTGATGAACCAGTATATGTTATTGATTTTTCTAACGGAGATACACTTTACGACAAACAAAAATTTAATTTACCTTCAAGAATGGACTATTTTTCTGGATTACCAGATTTTTCTGGTATTATGGGTCATAATTATTTTGATACCTTAACTTCTTTTATAGCAATAAATGAAGCAGGCAATGAAGTTGAAATGATTTCCAATATTTCTAGACCTATAAACAATTTACCTTATTTTTATATTGTAACTGCTTATGATAATCCAGCTGCACATGATAGGCCAGAATTTCCACAAATTGAATCTGCTCGCTCTAATTATTTAATAGATGATGCTACCGGCGCACCAAAACCAGTTTATCCTAGAAAATTTTATGAAACACATGAAGAATGGAGTGGTCAAGAGGTTTCAGTGTATCCGAACCCATACAGAGGGTCTTCACAGTTAGAAGCAAGATATGAAAATAAAATCAATTTCACCTATTTACCTCCAGCTTGTAAAATTTCAATTTTCAATTTAACTGGTGATTTAATTAAAGAAATAAGCCATGACGATGGTTCAGCAGATCATTCTTGGGATTTAGCATCAAGATCTGAGTTAAATGTAGATAGCGGGCTTTACTTATATGTTGTTGAATGTAACCTGCCAACCTACCCTCAAAAACAAATTGGTAAGTTTGTAATTCTTCGAGGTGAACAATAGTGAGTTATAAAAAATTCATATTATTGTTTGGTACATATTGTTGTCTTGTTATTGCGTCAGAATCTGGGAGTTCAAATGTCGCAAAAGTCGGTTTTTCTGGTGCACAATTTCTTAAAATTGATGTTGGTGCTAGAGGGTTTGCTATGGGGAGTTCTGTTGATCCGGTTATTAATGATGCTTCAGCTGTATTTTGGAATCCAGCAGGATTAACAAATAGTGATAAAAAGAATTTGTTTACTTCAAAAACGTCTTGGCTTGCCGGAATTAATCATATGGCAACATCCTATTCTATGCCAATAAAATCATATATTCCAGGTTATTTTGCAATTAGTTTTGTTGGTTTAACTACTGATAAAATGAAAGAAACTACTATTGAATTTCAGAATGGAACAGGTGAGTATTTTAGTGTAAATGATATATCAATTGGTTTAGCATATGCTATTAAATTAACAGATAAATTCAGATTTGGAATACATGCAAAATTAGTTAATGAAAATTTAGTTCAAGGGTTACCTAATATAGAAGAAGGATATGGTACAGGGTCTACTTGGGCTGTTGATGTAGGAACGTTATTTCATACCGGGTACAAAACTATTACAATTGGTATGTCAATTAGAAATTTTGGACCTGAAATGCAATTAGATGGAACATATATTGATTATGATGAAGGTGAAGAAGTAGTAGATAGCAGTAATGAAGAGCCAATTCAAAATTCTTTTAGACCGTATGGCTTACCTTTAACATTTAGATTTGGAATTTCCGCAAATCCCTTTAAAACTAATACATCTAACCTTTTAGTTTCAATAGTAGGTGAACATCCTGCAGATAATATTGAAAGAATTAATGTAGGTGCTGAATATACATTAATGAAATTTTTTGTTGGCAGAGCAGGTTATGTTTTTAACCATGATACTCGATCAGGATCTTTAGGAGTTGGTTTAAAGGAATTTCCTATTGCTAGCTTAGGTAGAATCAATGTTGATTTTGCTATTTCTCAATTTGCACTTTTTGATCCGGTTTGGATTGCATCATTTGGAGTTCTTTTTTGACAAGTAAAATTAAACATATCAAACATTTTATGTGTATAATCATGATGACACTTTCACTTGGACAGGATGATGGAATTAATCCCCAAATTGGTGAAAACTACATGTTTTGGATTTATGGACAAGGCTTTTTCTCGGGTTATTACCAATCTAGTGCGACATTAAATGTGATAGGGGATAATGCTTTTGTTTATACTGAAGATGCACTGGTGCGTGATATTAGTGTAGCACCGTTTAACGATAGTTTATTAGTTGCAACAACTAATTCTGGTGTTTTTGTATCATATAATTCTGGGCAAACTTGGGAAGCAAAACATGGAACTACTGGGAGTAATGCACTTCCAGAACAACCTGCAAACAATTTACAAAATATTGATGAAGTAGCAATTCAGCACAAAGAAGAAGTGAATTCAATAACATTTTTAGATGAAGATGAATGGTGGGTCGGCATAAAAGGTACAGACGATACTAAAACAGTATACAGAACGACCAATGCTAGTGAAACTTGGAAAAAGAAAAATACAGGAATGCCTACGTTTGATGGTCATAATCCAACAGTAAATAAATTATATTTTTATCCAGGATCTGATGATATTTTTGCCGCATCAATGGGTGGTTTATATTTTAAATCTGGTTCACGCTTTAAAAATAAGGGGCTAGCATTTCCAGATCCAACAACAAACGACTGGCCATCTATCCCTGCATATGATGTCATTGCATATGATACTATGGTTGTTGTTGCCACAGAATTTGGATTATTTACTGGTAGTATTGGTGAAGATTTCGAGGATGCACTCCCAACTGGTAATGGTACATCAAATATTGAAAACAGTTATTTAACTTATGTTACTGAAGAAATTATAGATTCATCAAAAACAGATAATTTTACTTGGAATTGGGATACTGGTGATACGCTTTGGGTTTATGAACAGTTTACATTTTTAGATACCATTTCTTGGCATTTAGCTATAGAAATTGATGAATCTGATTTAGTGGTTGGACAATTTATAAATGTTATAGATACAGTATCTCAAACACGTTGGAAAAGTATTTTAGATGAAAATGGAGTAGTTGAGTTAAAAAATGAAGTAGTTTATTTTGAAGGTGAATTAGATGTTGATGATGCAGATACAACCACCTATACAAACTATGACATATCTAATTTAATAGTATACCCAGTTGGAGTAAATCCAGTTTATGATATTGCATTAGATTCTCTTGGAAATGTATTTTATTCTACTGGTAATGAAATTTTGTCAACCTATAGTGGTTCTCTTGGAGTTTTTACTTCAACAATAAATGACATTGCTCTATCTGCTGATGAAAGTACATTGTTTGCGGCAACTTCTGAAGGACTTCAAAAATTAGTCTTTGGGCAGGATGAGTGGACTGAAATAACTCCTAAAATTTCGACAGTTAATACAGGTATTGAGATTTCATACATTATAACATCAATTACTGTCTTGAATGACACAACTATTTTTGTTGGGTGTGGTAACAATCAATTTGACGATCCAAGAATAGTTACCTATAGAACCGGCGGAGTTTTAGCATCATTTGATGGTGGTGAGACTTGGCAGAGCAAGAATATTGGATTAACACACCGTTCCTCCAACTCTGAAGATGTAGATAGTATAATTTCTGCTATTGATTCCACAACCAATGTGAATGCTGAAATTGGGTTATATGAATATTTGACATCTTTATATGGTAATACTGCAGATGTTGATGGCAGTTCAAAAATCAATGTTTTAATTGCTGATATGGATGACAATGCATATAATTCTACAAGTGATTTAGTGGTGCAGGGGTATTTTAATCCTGCAGATCAGGATGTAGATGATGAAAATGGAAACAATTTAGATATGTTTTATTTAGATAGTGATCCTCAAGACCCTGGTGAAGCACAAGAGGGTTTAGCTCATGGATTATCTAGATTAATCAACTATAATTATGATGCAAATGAAGAAGAATGGGTTTTAGCAGGGTTAGACCATTTTGCTGCTTATATAACTGGACATAAAAATATGCCTAATGACAGTTTATTTACCGTCGAAAATGATAACAGTCTTCAATTTGGTGATTTTGGAAATGAAAAAGAGTTTAATCAGTTATTTGTTTTAATGGCATACCTACACGAACATTATTTTAATGGTAACCCATTTGATGAAAATGTAGATGTTTCAACATTAATATCAACTCTGGTTCAAGATACATTGCAAGGAATTAACGGATTAGAAAATGCTCTGCTATCTATTACAAACAATGAGAAAGATTTTTCTGATGTGTTTCAAGAATGGGCTATTGCCTTGCATCTTGACAATCCTGACATAGCTTGGAATTCTGGAGTTTATGGTTTTACCAATATTGATGTAGAAGTTGCACCTTCAACATTTCCATGGGGAGTTACTTCTGGATATGCTCCATATACTGGAAATGTGAAAAACTGGTCAGTTGAGTTTATGCAAGCTGAAAAATGGGTTGATAAACCCTCAGGCTGGGAAAATAAAGCTCCAGATTTTAATGATTCAACACTAGTTTTTAATGCAAGCGATGCAAGTGATGTTGAGTTAATTGTTATTCAACAAGGAAATAAATCAATCAAAGATTCAACGGTTTTCATTGATGGAGCGAGTCTAGATAATAATAATAAAGCTGTATATACAAATTGGAATGATTTTGGATCAGATTCCTCTGTTGTAACCGATAGCACAGACCTAAAACAATATCAATATTTTGCACTCCTTGCAGTTTTTATGGACGCTGGTGATGATGCGGGTGGTTCATATGTTGTTGATGATGAAACTATTTCTCCTTCAATGTTTAATTTGCAAATTGATCAAAATTCAGAACTATTAAATTATCTAGATGTTTATGCTTTTGGTGATATTGTTTTATATGGAGATGGAGCGTCTGGAATTGAGGGACCTTTGCTTGAGATATCTGATGGTGAAAATGTTTTAGATTCGTTTACCATTCCTCAACACTACGATGCAGGTAATGGGTTTACCTATCGAAAATCATTTGATTTAAAATCATTTTTACCAACAACAATCTCTGAATTTTTATTTATTGGATCAGCTGAAAGTATTGGTGGAAATGAAGCTGAATCTGATAGTGTTCTAATCGTAGCAATCGAGAGCAGTGATACATTGGATAGGCAATTTTCTAGTAATCTCGACTCATTTTCAATAAAAGTTCCAGCAAACACGCTTGAGAATGAGGAATTGCTTATTGTTTCTGAAACAGTTGTTGAAGAAATTCAAAACCAAGCACTGTTAACCCCGCTTCATTCAGCTTTTATGGTGGGTAATGAAACACAAGAATTCAATCATGATATTCTTATATCCTTTGATATTTCTAAATTAATTACATCGGATATTAATATTAATAATTTAGATATTGTATATTATTTTAATGGAAATTTCGAATCCCTAGATGCAGAAATTGATTTTGAAAGTTTAACTATTTCTGCAAATTTATTTATATCTTGTAAAGTTCAATTGGTTATCAACCCTCTTAAAAACGAATTGAATGTAACTCCTGAGGAATTTAAACTATATCCAAACTATCCTAATCCTTTTAACCCATCAACAACAATAAAATTTGAAATTCCACAAGCAAGTACTATATCTTTAAAAATATTTGATATTATGGGGCGTGAAGTTACAACTCTTATAAATGGCTATCGTACTGAAGGGTATCACGAAGTTGTTTGGAATGGAAAAGATAAGAATAGTCATCCAGTTTCATCAGGTATATATTTTTATAAATTACACTCTAATCAAAAAGTGTTAACACAAAAAATGGTATTAGTAAAATAATGAAGAAATTCAGGAATTATATAATTTTAATTAGTATAATTATTTTTTGGTCTTGTTCTGATTATGAAAATCAAACTATTCCTAATGATTATTCTACTGTTGACTTGCTAATAGAAGAAGGTTGGAATGATTATCAAAACAAAGATTATACATTAGCAATTGAAAAATTTGAAGATGCAGCATCTAGAAATGCTCAAAACACAGAAGCGTATATTGGAAAAGGATGGTCTCAGCTTAGATTAACAAATTATTATCAAGCCGAAATTGAATTTAATATGGTTTTAAATCTTGCTGCAGAATTTGATGATAATGAATCTTTGGCTGATGGATTTGCTGGGTTGTTTATCATTAAAAATGCAAAAAGATTTGATGTTGAAACTGACCCAGAGCAAAATCCTACAGAAGATGATATTTTGGAAATGATGTTAGAAATATTAGAAATGGGTGAGAGTGCGTTACAACATGACTCTCAATATACAACAGATCATGATCCTGAATTTTCGTCAGATGAACTTCATATTATGCTTTCTCAATCCTATTTTTATTTGCATCGTTTTCAAGAATCATTAGAACATGTTGAGTTTGTTTATGGAGATAATGTTTTGGTAAACAACAATTTTATATTAGAAGATCAAACTGAAACTTTAAATCCTTGGATTGATATGAATTCTAATATAAGTACATTTACTTTTGATGAGTTTAGTTCTCTTTCTGGAATTATGTTACAAAACAATAATTGTGTTAAAATAATTGATATTATAGATGAAAATGAATCATTTGAATCAGTAATTGATAGTTTGTTTCTTTATTTAAATGAAGATACTAATATTATATTTAACTCAAACAATAGCACCTCTTCAATTACTGATACATTAATTAGCTTCAAAGTTTCTCACGCTCAACCAGGAGCACCTTCACAGGATTTCCTACTTCTTGAAACCACAAAGTATGGTGTTTATGAAGTTACATCTGTTTCAAAAGTAAATATTTTAAATGAGATTAATTGGTTTAGAGTAGATACTTCGGGAGTTCAAGCCGATACTTCTCTCGCTGACAGTGTCTATTTTGCTGGTGATTTATGTTGCTATTTTTTCTCCGATACAACACAAATAGAAGAATTAATAGATGTAAACTCAGAAGTATGGTCTCCACTAGATCCTGTGACATCCTTACCTGTTTTAAATGTAAATATTATTGAACCAAATGATATAACAGGAACCTATAATTATAATTATATTCATCTTCCTTATGAAGATGCTGTTTCTGAAGAATATATAGTAACATATAAATATGGTAGCTACACAATTAATTATCAAACAACTGATAATTATATAGAATACTTAGATTTTCTTAATAGTTTGTTGTCAGAACCATAAGTAAATCTAATTAATAACAAGATAAAGGAGAAGAGTGATGAAGAGAAATGTTACAATAGGGGTTCTATTTGCAATGATATTTTCATATGCCTTTGCATATGAGGCCATCCTGAAAAGTGTGGATGAGGAAAAAGGGCAGTATCAAGCAACTGAAAACCCAATAAAAATAGTGAAAGCAGTTGTTAAGGAGAATTCTCCTTCAGCATCTATTAGAAAAATCGAAAATACTCAGCAAATGTTCAAAAATTTTGAACATGATCCTGAAACTGTTCCAGTGAAAGGTAGTGTTAACTTAGAATCATCTAGATTTGCATCTACCATTTCCTACGGGGAAGGGAGTAACGGATTGGGTGGTTTTATTTTCAATGAGGGAGATAGTGCTGCTGTATGGTATAGACCAGATACTGAATGTACTGTTGAAGGTGTTCAACTCTATATATTTGATGGTTCAGAACTTACTGGAACTGAAGTAACCATTGCAGTTAGAGAAGTAGTAGAGACAACTTCAACAGGAGTTCCTGCAAATGGTGAGTTTGATTTTTCATATTATAATACTACCACAGGTGATTTTATGGGTGCAACAATTTATGAGCAAACATTTTCAGTAACCTCATCTGATGTATACCCAGTATTGCTTGATTTTGATTTTCCAGCAGGGACAATAGATGTTGGAGCAAACGACTTTGCTATACAAATTATAGGTAACTTTGGTGGTGATGAAGCAGATTTATTGTACTATGCTGGAGTTGGTGGTGCTGGAACAACATATAATCATGGTTTTAAATATTATGCAACAGGTGCATCTTACTGTGATGAAGGGTGCTGGGTACCAAGATTAAACTTTGTTGTCGATGCAAAGGTTGATTATTACGGTGATCCTCCACCATTTGTAACAGAGGTTGAAGATTTACCAGATGTATATTCTTCTTGTGATGCTGGACCTTATTATGCAACTGCAAATATTGTTGATGTTGGAACAGCTTCCTTTACTGGAGCATTAACAAGTGTAGTATTCTCATATGATGCAGGTGCAGGCACTGTTTCAACCGAACTTGTTGGAACAGGTGTAGATGATGTATTCACTGGTGAAATTCCATTTCAAGATGTTGGTACAACAGTAAATTACTGGTGGACAGCAGTGGATAATGGAGATGCTAATCCAGATGGCGGAGTACAACATACAGTTGACCTTTCGTTATCTCCAAAAACTTTCACTATTAATGAATATACAGCTGGAGCTGATGTACTGGTTTTAGACGATGGTCCCAATCCAACAGATGCATCTTATGCATTACGAATAGGAGCTGCCCTTTACGATTTAGGATATTCTGTTGATTTTTGGAATACAAAACTAGGAGGTGTATTAACAGATTGTGAGCTTGGCTATTACGACCATTTAGTGGTAATTCAAGGTCTTAACAGCCAGGGTAATTTTGATGTTGGTGGACAATTGGAAGCTGATGTAATGGCATTTATGGATGCTGGTGGAAACTTGTTATTTTCTTCAGCTGATTATATTTATGGTATTGATGGTGATGCGGATGGTTGGACAACAACGGATGGAGCAGAATTTCCATTTTTAGCAAATTATCTACATACTGCAGATTATTGGAGTGATGCTAATTATTTTGGTGCTGAATGGGGTTCTGATGATACGCTTTACACTGGAATTGAAGATAATTTAATTTCTGGAGCCATTGATACATTCTATGTTCATTCACCTGAAGCTTCAAACTGGGCTGATGAGATATTCCCTGATGATGATTCTGAATCAATTTTTAATGTTTACAGCACAACAGATGAGGATTTATTAGATGCTGGTGGTGTGATGTTTGAGGGTGACTACAAAATGGCATTTATTCCTTGGCATCTTGAAGGTGTAGATGATGACTTGATTTTGTATGAAATATTAGAAAATACAATGGTTTGGTTTGGGGTTGAAAGCGTACCTGTGGTGTTTTCTGTAGATGGACCTAATGGTCCAATGTTTTCACAAGACGATCAAGTGATTACTGCAACTGTAGCAGATGCAGAAGGTGATGCATTTACGGTTGATTTATATTATTCAGTTGAGGGCAGTGACTTTGTTACAACTGCAATGGCAGACAATGGAGATGGTACTTTCTCTGCTACTATTCCAGGCCAAGTTGGTGGAACAACTGTAGATTACTATATTAGTGCAGCCGATGCAGGTGGTTCATTTGTTACAATTGATTTTAGCTACTTTGTATATGCACCTTCAGCAGATATTTTATTTGTATTAAATAATGAAATGTCAGCAGGCGGATATCCTGGCTTATATTATCTTTACGATGCTTATGAAACAGGAGATTTATTTACCTGGCCCGATTTTTGGGAAAGTGGTGTAAATGGTCTTCCAACAGCTGATTTACTTGCATTTTATGATACAGTAATAGAAATAACAACAACAGCTGACTATCCTTTTTATGGTTCTCTGGGAGGATATTATGATGGAGTATTGTCTGATTGGTTAGCACTTGGAAATAAAAACTACGTGCTTGCCGGTGATGAAACATTTGGTATTGTAAATACTACTTGGTCAAATGAAGATTTTGTTGAAGGTTCGTTTTTTAATAATATGGGTGTTGCTTCAAGCTTGAACGATTTAGCTGGTGGTGGTGTTTCTCAACTATTTCCGGTTGAAGATGATGCTATTTCAGGCAAACTCTTTACAGCAATTGGAGCGGATATACTATATTATGATCCTGAATATGAAATTGAATTTGCAAATTGGTTAGATGGTGTTGTGCCAACAGCAGATGCAAGTGTGTCATTTACAGATGTTAGTGGTAATGCCGTAGGAGTTAATAAGGAATGGGCTAATGGCAATAAAACTGTATTTCTTGGTTTTGATCCACTTTCATTAAATGGCGACCCTTATGTTTGGTGGGGTGCCAAAGAAGAAGGTGCTCTTGCTCAGTCTTTAGGATGGTTTGACTTAGGTGTTTTAGATAATGACGAATTGGCTCAGCCAGCAGATTATTCTTTAAACAACAATTATCCTAATCCATTTAATCCAACTACAACTATTAGTTTTTCTGTTCCAGAAGCATCACATGTTGAGTTAAAAATATTCAATATGCTTGGGATGGAAGTTGCAACTTTATACAGAGGTGATGCCATTCCAGGTTCTTATGATATCAAATGGAACGGTAAAAGTAACACTGGAAATGTAGTTCCAAGTGGAGTCTATTTTTATAGAGTTGATGCAGGTAGTTTCACTGAAACTAAGAAAATGGTGTTATTAAAATAAGTATTAATTGTTAAATAAATTACTTATTTGAAAAAGCCCCATAATTGGGGCTTTTTCAAACCATTGATATAATTTATTTTTTTCGTAAATTATCCCATAGAGTAACACATGTAATACCGTCCTCAGCCATTATTATTAGTCCCATATTGATAATAATTGATTGAGGAAATGTTGAAAAGAACATTCATACTATTGGTTTTAACCAATTTGCTTTCATTCCTTTTTTCACAAACTATCATTGGCGATGGTTTGGTTGAAGATGGGTTGATTGACTATTTACATAATAATTATAAGACAAGCTCCACGTTAGGATATAACTCAGCTAGAGATATATTGTATAGCGAAATAGATAAAATAGACGGAAAGGTGTATGGAATTTATACTAATTACTATACAGAACTTCCAGATGGTGTTGACCCAAGTAGTTATCTCTACGAAAATGGAATGAACTGTGAACATGTGTGGCCTCAGAGCATGTATTCTGGTTCAAGCCCAATGAAAAGCGATATGCACCATTTACGGCCATGTAAAGAAAATGTGAATTCATCTCGTGGAAATAAACCTTTTGGGGAAATTACAGACTCAAATGCTGATCATTGGTATTGGCAATCTTACAATTATAGTAATATCCCATCAAGTAACATTGATGAATACAGTGAAAGTTCATCTCAATATTTTGAACCCAGAGAAGAAAAAAAAGGCGATATGGCTCGTACAATGTTCTATTTTTATACAATGTATGAATCAGTTGCGGATGATGAGTTTTTTGAAACACAAAAAGAAACATTATACCAATGGCATCTTCAAGATCCTGCAACACAAGAAGAAATAGATAGAACATGGGCGATTGCAAACTATCAAGAAAATAAACCAAATCCCTATATTCTAGATGCAACATTAGTAGAACGAGCATATTTTTTTGTAGACTACCTTATCGGTGACGTAAGTGGTGATAATAATATAAATGTGGTTGATATAATAATGGTAGTAAATCATATAATAAATACATCAACTTTATCAGAAGAACAACAATATAGAGCTGATATAAATGAAGATGGAATATTGAATGTGATAGATATAGTTGAAATAGTGAATATTGTTATTTCAGAATAATATTTTTTAGTCCACCCCAATACACGTAACTTATCGGTCATTTTATAAGAGGAAATATGAAAACTAATTTAGTAAAACTATTAATATTATCTTCATTATTTTGGTCATGCTCAGACGCAACTAATGATGAAGCTAACAAAGAAATTGTGGAGGAAACTGTGGTAGGTGTTGAACAAACAACGGATTCTGGGTTAAAATATACAGATGAAGTAATTGGAACAGGGGATTACCCCAAAACTGGTGATAGAGTAACGGTACATTACACGGGAACTCTAGAAGATGGCACTAAATTTGACAGTTCTGTAGATAGAAATCAGCCATTTCAATTTACAATTGGCGTAGGTCAAGTTATAAAAGGCTGGGACGAAGGTGTTTCCACCATGAAAAAAGGCGGAAAACGAACATTGGTGATTCCATCTGAATTGGGATATGGTGAAAGAGGTGCAGGTTCTACAATTCCACCAAACGCAACACTTGTTTTTGAAGTAGAACTTATTAGTGTTGAAGCTGCATTTGTTGATACTGACTATTCACTACCAGGTCAAGAAATTGTGTTAGACTCCGGTTTACGTATGATTGAACATGTAAAAGGAGAAGGTGATACCCCAAAACAAGGGCAAACTGTATTTGTTCATTATACTGGAATGCTCGAAAGTGGAAAACGGTTTGATAGTTCACATGATAGAGGTCAACCCTTTTCTTTTCCAATTGGAGCTGGTCGTGTTATAAAAGGTTGGGATCAAGCGCTTGCAACCATGAACATAGGTAGTAAACGAACTTTGATCATACCATCAGACCTTGCTTACGGGGAACGAGGCGCTGGAGGTTTGATTCCACCAAATGCCACGCTTATATTTGAGGTTGAATTAATAGATATAAAATAATAAAAAAGGGAGCATCGCTCCCTTTTTTATTAGTGCAAAGTTCGAATAACTAGTGGTGTCAATATTAGAAACAATATTGACAAAACTATTTCTAAATACCCAATATGTTTTATGTTTAGCTTTGTACTTGGAGTCCAGTTCACTAAACATATAATTACTTTTATTAAAGGTGGTATTAAAGGGATTAGGATTATTGTATTTAAGAATATTCCAGAAAACAACATGGGGATAATTAAGGAGAGTATAGAATATTTTCCTAACATCAATTTATCAAATAGACTAAGTTGACGATTTACCTTTGGCAATAATCTAACACGTAGCTTAATGTAAAAAACAGTGGATGCAAAATATACAAAATTAACTCCCCAAACATAATATGCAATAAAGTCTAATCTATTTTCATTCATAACATATAATAATGGTGCTGAAACAGTTAGTCCAACAATTCCAATTAATTCGTTTACTGTACTTAACTCCTTTTTCTTGTAAGACAAGAACAAATGAAAGACAAATGTTAGCATCGCCAAGCAACATAGCAAAACAAATTGCAAAGATTGATAGTTAAATAATAAATAAACTCCACCTAGAATGATTAGTAAATAAAACGACAGCCCAATTACTAATAATTGTTTATTCTTCCGATTAATTTTTTGTTTTATGTATGTATTTATGGGATGATGTGCAATAAATAATAAAATCATTAAAAAACATATTAGTCCAATATCCAGAGACCATTCAACAATCGACAATCCAATTAAAATTGGTACAAACAGCATAGCCCAAGCGCCATGTTCTCTAGGTAAAATTTGTTTTAATTTTATCTTTAATCCCATCATTAAATTTATGCTGATTTTCAGTTTAGATTTCCCTTTTATTTCAAATTGGTTACGTTCCACATCTTTAGTAAATTAACGGCTTTAAAATAGGAAACTTATGAAGAAATTATTAATAATTGGTGTATTAGTAGTATTGCAGTTTATTGGGTGTTCAAAAGTTGAGTATCCTTGGTTTTCTGGTACATTTGATGAAGCTCTTTCAAGTGCAGGAGATAAAATACTACTTATAGATTTTTATACGGATACTTGACCATGGTGCGATCGGCTGGATGCCGATACATTTTCAGATGAGTCAGTTATTCAATTTTCACAAGACCATTTTATCAGTATTAAATTGAACGCAAATGATTCTTTGGGTAATGCTCTATTCCAAGAATTTGGATGCTCGGGAGTTCCTCATTTAGTCTTTATTGATAATCAAAAAAATGAGATTGATAGGGTCATTGGGTATATGATGCCAGCTGATTACCTTCAAAAAATAAACGAAATAGCATCGAACAAGAATACGTTTAAGGATGTCTTAAAACGGTACGAAATGGGCGATCACAGCGCAGAAACATTAGAAATATTAGCTGAAAAATATGAAAACAAAGGGGATATTGTTAATGCTGTCAAACTTTACGAAGAATTGTTACAGTTGGGTGATTTATCTAGAGAATCATTTTTGAAAGCACACTATATGATTTCTGTTCAATCTCTTGTTACAGGGAATGATAGTAAATTGTTAGAATATACATCCTTATATCCTGACTCACCCTATACGAAAGATGCATTTCAAACGTTAATTCGGCATTATGCATCTACAAGCAATATTGATAAAGAAATAAAATTGCAAATTGAGTTGATAACATTATATCCCAATGATGCATCCGTATTAAATGGATATGCGTGGCGAATGTCAGAAATTGAGAAAAATTTGGGACATGCTTTAGAAATAGCAATCCAAGCAGTAAATTTAACAGAAGATTTAAAAACCAAAGCAAATATACTTGATACTCAAGCGGAAGTATTATTCAAGTTAAAACGTTTTGATGAAGCTATTGACGTTATCAATGAAGCAATAGAAATTAACCCGCAATATGAATATTTCCAAACCCAAAAAGAAAAATTTATCAAAGAGAAAAATAATGATTCAATTTAAATATATTTCACAAAAATGTGACATTACATGTTGGGATGATTTAAAACCACTTTTTACTGAACTCAACAATAAAGAGATTAATTCTGTTTCAGATTTAGAAGATTTTATTCTTCACTATAGTGAACTCATTGCACTATTTGGTGAAAAATACGCATGGTCGTATATCAATATGTCATGCCATACAGATAATACAGAATATGTTAAGCACTATGAATTGTTTTCGAGTGTTATTGCCCCCGAAGCAACAAAAGCATCTAATCTGATTGATCTAAAAATTTCTGAAAGTCCTTTTGTAAAAGAGTTAGATTTTCAACGATATGACCAGTTGTTAAAGGGGATTCAGCGAGAAATAGACTTATATGTTGAAGAAAATATTCCTATTGATGCTAAGTTAAGTAAATTATCTTCAAAGTTTGAACAAACAGTAGGTGCTTTAACTGCAAAAATTGATGATGAAGATCTTCCACTCCCACAAGCATCAGTTAAATTACAATCAAGTGACAGGCAAAAACGGAAAGATGCTTGGTATGCAATCCATGATTCTCGATATAAGGTTCGAGGTGAGTTAAATGATTTGTATTCTGAAATGGTTAAACTCCGCCATCAAATTGCAGTAAATGCTGGATATGATAATTATAGAAATTATAAACATGATGCATTAAAACGATTTGATTATGTGCCAGAAGACACTATAACATTCCATAATGCTATTGAAAAGTATGTCGTTCCTATTTCAAGAGATATATCACTTAAAAGATGTGAAAAATTAGAACTTAGTTCTGATGATTATCGCCCGTGGGACACAACAGGGGTACCCCGAGGTGAGAAAGCACTTCGACCTTTTTCAGATGGGAAGGAGTTGCTTCAGAAATCAATTTCAATTTTTTCACACGTAAAGGCAGAATTTGGTAATAATTTACAAAAAATGGATGCATCGGGTTTGTTTGATTTAGATTCTCGTAAAGGCAAGGCTCCTGGTGGATATAATTATCCCCTTGAAGCAACTGGGATGCCATTTATTTTTATGAATTCAGCTGGGACTCAACGAGATGTGGTTACTATGATGCATGAGGGTGGGCATGCTATGCATACATTTTTATGTAATAGTGAACCCTTAGTTCAGTATCGAAGTACTCCATCAGAAATGGCTGAAACTGCAAGTATGAGTATGGAATTAATCTCAAGCAGTAGATGGGATTTGTTTTATTCTCATGAAGATTTTATACGAGCACGAAGAGAGCATTTAGAGGGTATATTTGGTATTTTCCCATGGTGTGCAACTGTTGATGCTTTTCAGCATTGGGTATATCTTAATCCTGAACATTCAGTGGATGAAAGAAATAATCATTTTATGGAACTTCTAAACAGATTTTTTGGTACAGTAAATTGGGATGGATTAGAACATTATAGAGCCGTAAATTGGCAACGACAATCACATATATTTAGTGTTCCATTTTATTATATTGAATATGCAATTGCACAGCTTGGTGCGTTACAAGTGTATCGAAATTATAAGCAAAATGCAGAGAATGGCTTGAATGGATACATTAACGGATTATCTCTTGGTAATTCAAAACCACTACCTGAAGTGTGGGATGCAATGGGAATAAAATTTGATTTTTCTGAATCAACCATTAAGGATTTAATGAGTTTTGTTCAAACAGAACTTGATGAACTAATTTAAGTTATTTTTTAAGATTCAAAACCTTAAATAATCTATTTGAAACATCGCTGGGCACATCGTGTTCTGTTTCAGTTGTTTTGTAAATTTTTACCACCTTCTTAACCGAATCAAAATGAACTTTACAATCAGGGCAATCTTCGAGGTGTTTCATGATTTCCTCACACATGGGTGCATCAATATCCTCTCCCATTTGACCACACATTAAATCTTTAAATTCTTTATCGTGTTTATGAGTTGTCATACTAATTCCTCCGATTTAAAATACTCTGTTAACCTATCGCGTAAAAATAATCGTGCACGCATAAGTCTAACTTTAACATTTGATACAGATAAATTTAATATTTGAGCGGTTTCTTCAACATTCATTCCTTCTATATCTCGTAAAACAAATACTGCTCGATGTTTTTCATTTAACCCTTCAATCGCCATATCTAAATATTTTTTAAAGGTTTCATCACTCATTTTTTCTTCAAAGTATTCTGGTATTTCATAGGGCTCCACATGACCATTCTCATAATATTCTGGGTCATCAAGTGATGCATATACATTTTTATTATATTTATCACTCAATTTTTCAAGTGAAACATTCGTAGCGATTCGATACAACCAAGTGTACAATGATGACCTGCCCTCAAACGTATGAATTTTGGCTAACATTTTGATAAATGTTTCCTGTAGTACATCTTCTGCATCCACAGGATTCCTCATCATTTTTAATCCAAGATTATAAATTTTAGGTGAATGCATTTTTACCAATTCAGTAATAGCATTATTATCACCCAACTTTGCTTTTTCAATCAACTCTATTTCTGAAACCATGGCGAAAATTACACCATAATATCATTAATATTATATGTTAATTAGAAATTTTATCAAGTTGCTCACGAATAATATTCATTGGTTGAGCACCAACTATTTGGCCAACTTTTTTACCATTTTTGAAAAATAACATTGTGGGAATACTACGCACACCCAATTCTCGTGATTTACTATTTGCATCTGAATTTAACTTGCCAATTTTCACCTTACCATCATATTCAATGGCTAATTCATCAACAATAGGTCCAATCAGTTTGCATGGTCCACACCATGGAGCCCAAATATCAACCATTACTGGTCCGTCATAATTGATTATTTCATCATTCCAGTTTTGATCTGTAAATTCAACTGTATTATGCTTTTTTTTCTTTCCAAATCCAAATAAACCCATAAAACCTCCTAATGTTTATACTTTGGAGGGGGTCAGAATGTAAAAAGTTACAAATTGAAAGAGGGTAGACGAATAGTCTAAATTCTAAACTATTGTTTAACAAAATTAATTCAAATGATTTTATTTGGTATTTTAGTTGAAAATACAAAATACGACTCAACAAGTCGTATTTAATTCTTGTACTGCAATTTCACACATATGTAAATTAGATACGGATATCGGAATATGAATTAATCATGTATAAAATGACTAAAAAAGCAGAATACGCACTGATTGCGCTTCAACATTTGCAACAGCTTGCAGATGATGAGTTAGCAACAACTCGTGAAATTGCTGAAATTTATAGTATTCCGCAAGAAATTTTGGCAAAAACCCTCCAACTCATGACACGACTTGATTATATAGAAGCAATAAAAGGTGCACAGGGTGGGTACCGCTTAAAAGCAATACTAGATTCAGTGAGTTTAGCTGATTTTATTGAGTCAATGGAAGGTCCTATTGGAATGGTCGATTGTAATATCAAAACAGATTGTTCACAAATTAAACTATGCAATATCCGACTGCCCATTAAAAAAATTAATGATAACATCCACTCACTGTTTAGTAATATAAAATTAAGTGATATAACCTGCGGAACATCTGAATAAAATGAGTAAAGACACTAAATTAATAGATGATGCAATAAAACAAGACTATAAATATGGTTTTATAACTGATATTGAGCAAGACACCTTGCCACCTGGATTGAATGAAGATGTTATTCGGTTTCTTTCAGCAAAAAAAGATGAACCAAAGTGGTTATTGGATTGGCGATTAAAAGCATATAAACATTGGCTTACCTTAGAAGAACCAAATTGGGCAAAAGTGAACTATGAAAAAGTAGATTATCAATCTATTAGTTATTATTCTGCCCCCAAAAAGAAAAAAGAGCTGGCAAGTTTAGATGAAGTTGACCCCAAATTATTGGAAACATACAATAAATTAGGTATTCCATTGCATGAACAAAAAATGTTAGCTGGTGTTGCAGTTGATGCCGTTTTTGATAGTGTTTCAGTGGCAACTACATTTAAAGAAACGTTATCAAAAGCCGGTGTAATATTTTGCCCGTTTTCTGAAGCTGTTAAAAAATATCCAGAATTAATTCAACAGTATTTGGGCACCGTTGTACCTGTTGCTGACAACTACTTTTCGGCACTTAATTCAGCTGTGTTTAGTGATGGTTCGTTTGTGTATATTCCAAAAGGTGTTCGATGTCCTATGGAATTATCAACATACTTTAGAATTAATGCCTCAAATACAGGTCAATTTGAACGAACTTTAATCATCGCAGATGATGATTCACATGTGAGTTATTTAGAGGGATGCACTGCACCAATGCGAGATGAGAATCAGCTCCATGCTGCTGTAGTTGAATTGGTTGCAAACAATCGTGCCGAAATAAAATATTCTACTGTACAAAATTGGTATCCTGGCGATAAAAACGGAAAAGGTGGAATTTATAATTTTGTAACGAAAAGGGGTGCATGTAGAGGTGAGGATTCCAAAATTTCTTGGACACAAGTAGAAACAG
>CAZCRK010000017.1:0-24134 GCA_964501035.1 uncultured bacterium | reverse complement strand
TATCACACCATATTTGGTTGCCAATTTGTATTTCTGAAGCATCACCACCCCAAACTCCAGCACAATCTTCTATGCAATCATTTGAAGGACTTAAATCACACACACCACAATTATCTTCATAATCTTCTGCATAAAAACAACTATTATCATCTACATTAGCAGATGAGTTATAATTACAAGCATCGGCATCAGTACATCCCTGAACATCTTCAGGTTCTGTTGAACAACTCATAATCAATAAGATGGATAGTAAATATTTCATTTGAACTCTCTTTTTATTGTGTAAAATTTACAATTATTTAGTTAAATAATTAATTATTTAAAATAATATTCACCAACATAACAATATCTAAAATATTGATAATACCGTCTTCATTCACATCTGCAACCAAATACTGATATTCCGTTGCTTCATTGTCCATAACAATATTAATGATAATGATGACATCTAAAATATTAATAATTTCATCTGCATTTACATCACCCATCAGTACATTACACGTGGGTGTGGTTAAAATATTTAGGGATACATCATCAAAATAACTATCATTATCATCACCAGCATATCGCGTTCCGGTTAAAACCACTCTTATGTTTGAGGTTTGAATAGGAATAGTCATTGTTTGAGATAGTTCAGTCCAATTAGAAATATTGGTCGTAAGTGATTCACCTACCGAAATAACATTATGAAACGCATCTAAAAATTCAATATGCATTTCCGGAATATCATCACCACCCCAATTCGATAAATATCCAGAAAAACGAACTGTAGCTTCTTCTGAATCAATACAGTTTGCATATTCAATCACATCAATATTTTGCATCACTTCTGCAAACTCACTTGATTCACATAACCCACCAACTGAGAAATAATAATCACCCGAATTGGGTTCAACACCATTACAATCAAATGCAAGTAGTGATTCAAATACTCCTTCGTTAATCGTCCAACCATCGATTCCATTTTCTGCATCACCATTGGTAATTAAGTTGGCTGAAAATAATGAATTACCAGTTGAAAACTCGAGTGGTTCAGACCATTCACTCCAAACTAAATGTTTATCTCTATACCGTGTTCTCCAACAGTATTCAGTATTGGCAGGTACGTAATCCATCTCAAATGTTGTTAAACTATTTCCAGCTTGGGTATCAATATTGAAATACCAATTCTCGTATGCTTCATATTCATCCACAATAGGGTTTGAAAAATCATAACAATCGGAAGAAATTTGCCATTGAGTAAACCCATGTTCATCACCATCAACATCTATAAAATTACCACCATCCAATACAAGTAAATCTGGGTTAATATTTGCGCCAATAGGTGCCGTTGGAACCGGTGTTGAAGGGGGTGTGTTCCATAACCGAATGGTAACCTCATCCCTCAATTCATTATCGCGTGGTTGCAACTCATTTCCTCTACTTATTCGTTTTATGGTAAACTGCGGATTATCTCCAGCTTCAATATCAACAACTATAAATCCCCATTCATCTTGCGAAACTGAATATTCTGGATAATCAAATTGCGCATATTCACCCCAGTTATCAATAGCACCTCCAGCAGAAGCCACATTCACCATAACATGCTGATGCTCCATGGATTGCCCCCGTGAATAGCCATGAGTATGACCAAAAAAGTGGATACTTGGTTTACCACATTGTGTGGAAAAATTTTCCAACCTCGTTATGACTTCACCGGTAAAATCAGTATTTCCTGCAATCCAAAGCTCTGAGTGATGCGGGTGATGAAGTTGAGCAAAAACAAAATCAATATGTTCATCGGTGCATGATTGATCTAATATTTCATCTAACCATGATAGTTGCTCATTAATCTGATAATTTCCATTTGAATCAAGCCCTATAACACGCACATTTGACACATCTTTCCACCACCAATGCTCATCATAACCTTGGCTTGCATTATGGGGTAAATCAAAATACATGCTAAAATAACTCGTATTTTGCTCATGATTTCCATAGACGGGATACACTGGCGAATAAGCAAACAAAGGGTGTGCTGGTCCGAAAAAATGGTCTGACCATTGGTCATAATCGTGCCCATCATCAACCAAATCACCCGGAATTAACACCATATCCAATGCTAGGGGCAGTGTTTCACCAAGGTCATCTTCAATATAATCGATGATACCATCATGTACAATCTCTTCAAATTTATCCCAATTACTCCAATCTTTTTGCATATCGCTCATCGCGACTAATCGAGTTGAACTTTCAAATGAAAATGGTTTTTGGGTAACAAAACTAAACACATCTGATTCAAGAGAATTTGTTTTCACTTTATAAAAATACTGGGTATTAGTGTCTAAATATTCTAAACTCACCGTATGCACATAAGCACTATTGTAACTGTTAACTGCATCTCCGCTAGTAATTTCGCCTAAAGATGGGGTGGTGCCCCACTCCACAATTGATTGATTTCCAGAAGTGGTTTCCCACATAATAATTGCATTACTTCTACTAATATTTTGAATATAGGGTTGGACATGAAAAGATTGTGGTAACACAATTGAAAACAAGAATATGATATGGATAAAATGTGTATGTTTAAATTTCATTATTTTCCTTAAAGTTGATTTGCAATTTACATTTAATAATAGAATAAAAAAAAGCCCCTGAAATCAGAGGCTTTTTTATCTTTTGTTTAACTTTTAACTCTCTAAAATAATATTTATTGTGAGTATCACATCCATAATATTAATCTCACCATCTTCATTTACATCACCTGCAGTATTTGATATTTCGGTTCCCAAAATCATATTGACCATCATAACAATATCTAAGATATCGATAGAATTGTCAAAATTAACATCACCCAATACTATTTCAGGTGGATCATCTACATATGCTGGAGGAAAGACTATGTCATCAATCCATGCTGCATCTTCACAATCTGTATTATCACAATCAGTAGAACCCCCACCACCATCTTTCACAAATGACCAGGTAAATGTATGCTCACCAGCAGTTACAGGATAGCTAACTTCAGTCCAGGGTGCACCACCTGTAGTTGTCGATTGATGTTGGTCTTGCAGGTTGCTATCAATGTAAAACTCTAATCCATCATAAAAGTAACTACCAGATGAAGAATACTCTGCGGATACTTTATAGTTAAACTCAATAACACCAGACTCAGTTATTTCAAGTGTTACACTTAAATCTGAGTTTTGACTATTTCCAATTGCACCTGATTTAGCACTTAACATACCTGAATTTGATTCAGAGTCATCAATAATCCAATCGGCATTACCCGACATGTTCCAATCCAACATTTCAAATCCTGCTTCAAATGTTTCCGTAACTTGGCCGACAGGAATGGTAAAATAAACCATAGACTCATATTCCGTATTTAACTGATTGATGAAGAGTTCAAATTCTGCAATATGTCCAATAGGAGTCGTTGGATTTACAAATATTTCTAATTCCAATACTTCGCTGTTAAAATTTGGATTATTGTCCCAATAATATGCATTTGTAAACGATTCGACCGTAATTTCAAAAGAACCATCATCTGATGCAGATACCATTGGATAGTTGATTACTGCACCTCCTACATTTTGCAAAATTACGGTTACTCCTGAACTCTCACCTGGATTTAACATACCATCTACACTTTCAATTTCAATTGTGGGTGCATACGCTGTCAAATTAAGTTCTGATTCCCACGTTTCATTCCCATCCGTTATGATACAATCGATAGAAAAACTATAATCATTGGGAATGTTATATGACACTTGAAATTCCAAACCTTCAACAAATCCAGTTGAGTTTGCGTCTATTATAGAAATTGATGCCTGATTCGATGTGATGGTTATGTATTCATCCAAAGTAGACATAACTACTTCAACATTTTCTGCATTATCATTACCAACATTTTCTAAATATAGCCCAAGCGAAACATCTTCACCATACTCAATAATGGAACTGTTGATGGCCGTGTTTACTTCAAATGATTCTACCATTACAAAAGGACCATCAGGTGAAAGTACCATTAATGTAGTTTCAAAAGGATATGAGTTAAATCCAGTAATGACCAAATCAACTTCTCCGGGTATAGATGATACGTTGCTTAAATCAAGCGACGCTAAACCATTTGAATCTGAATATCCTGAAGATAATAACTCACCATTTCGAGAAATTGCAATCAAATCACCTTCGTTTCCAGTATTCACAGAAAATGAAGGAGTACCCAAAATTATCACATCATCAAATGAAGCAGAAATACTAGTTGGAGGTGCAGTTCGTAATGGCACACTGGGGTCTCCAAAAAATGTCCAATACTTAGTTTCATTAATACCAGATGCACCTTGAACATCATTCATATACATACAACCATTTGTCGTAATCCCACCCATCGTTCGAGTTAAATGCTCATCATAACTTTCTGTCAAAATTAAATTCATTCCATACTGACCATGCATGGGTGGTTCCCAAGATTGACTAATGGTTGAACCAAAATGAGATATAGCACCACTTGGTGCACCATTATGTGTAGCCCGTAACCATGTTTCAGTAAAGCATTCATTCGTACTTTGAAATTCTCCAACATTACACCCAACTGTTATCACAAACGGTAACAAATGTGAATTCGTTAACGAATTGACATTACTATTGGAAAGTGGAGCGCCATTCCCCCAAGAATTAATAGAACCGTGGCCTGTGTAATTAATAATACTCACACCCGCATTAATTGCATTTATACCTTGAGTCAAGGTACCACTTGGGTCATAGATTCCTTGGTAACTATCATAGGTAAATCCAGATAAAACAGTCTCCCATAAAAAGTCATTAAATTCATCATCAGAAAAACCATTAAGCCCAGGACCTTGATTCGATGCAATTCCCAATGCATTATCATACCATTCTAATGCATCTGTAGGGTTTCGTTCATATTCAATTGAACGAGAAACTTGTGTTTCAATATGGGAAGGAATACTACCCGAAAAACGACCTACAATAATTTCTGGATAATAATCATTACCACTGATACAACCATAAGAGACATCAGAAGCACTACCACCAACCGAAGGTGAAGGAATTTGAGCAATATCACCCACTAAGAGTAAAAATGTGAGTCCATGTGTATTGTAGTAATCTTCAACGAATGCTTCTATTGCTCCAGAAGTACCACCAATATCTGCAACATCAATCAATTCAGTGGGTATTCCTTTTTTCAATTTCCAATCCACTAATGGTTGCATTGTTTCTAAGAAAGAACTATACGAAACAATTAACATGTTTCCATGATCCACTAAGTAATCAAACCGAGTATCATTTGAAAAATTCAAAAAATGACTCTTGTACATATGTTCAAATTCATTTGCTACAAATTGCCTATCCATCTGTGATTCAACAATATTTCGGTCATCATCACCCATTTTTTCAATTTTAACCTTCATATACTTATACACACGCAAAACATGTGTGATAGGGTTGTATTGAAATGGTTGAAATGAAACGGTTTGACCTCGTAAATCTCTTAGAATATACGGAGTTTTTAAATCAACAATCTCTCCAGGAAAAAAACTATCATTTTCATATACTTCTCCAAAAACAAATGGTAATTCACTTGGATTAACTAAACGATTAATATTTCCTTTTGATGGAGCCATTGAAATATTTTCAAATTCTTCATATCTTGCGTCTAAGATTTCAACACCCATGCGTTGATTATCTGGTATAATAATTGACTTTGAATATGAATGCATATCGGGTGAGGATTCAATCAATAAAGATGCTCCATCTTCCAGCTGAGGAATTACCATTTCACCCTTTTCAAACTCAATTGACCGAAGGTGAAATCCGTTAATGCTAAACTCTAATACCGTCTCATCGATATTTGAAGAAACAACTTCAACTTCTGTTTTTGTAGGAACATCTGAGTGAAACCCAACCCATGAATTTGCACCAAACAATACTGCAATTTGAAGTTGAATAATTATTAAATATTTCATTTACTTCTCCTTTTAGTTTTCTAAAATAATATTTACTGTTAAAATTATATCTTGAACATTTAACTCACTATCTTGGTTTACATCTGATGCAATGTTACCACCTTCACCATTAAGAATCAAGTTTACCATCATTACAACATCCAAAACATCAACGGTTAAATCACCGTTTGCATCACCTAAAATGTAAGATACCCCTCCATCCACTAAGAGTGAAACAGGAATAGATGCTGAACCGGCAGAAGATACGAGTCGAATAAACGCATTGTATTCTCCTGAAACCAAGTCATCACTATTCACATTCACAGAAATAGTTTGAGATTCTCCGTCTAATAACTCGCCATCAGTAGGATTAACTGTCAACCAATCTGGTGTGGCGGCAAAAACAATGGATTTCTGGGCTTCTAAATTATCCTGATTAAAACTCACTTGGCTTCCCACCATAGCTGATTCTTGAATACCCACAGAAGCTGCATAAGTACCCGTTATACTTTGGTAGTTTATGGCAATTTCGCCATTGGCATAAAGTACAATTTGGAAATTATAATAACTGTTTTCAAAGTTCGCCCACCAATGAGCAACATCGTTGAACCAAATCACCATTCGATCTGAGTTGGAATGCATAAATACATTTCCGGAGCAATATTCATTACATCCATCATTTTCTGGATTCAAATCATCCCAAAATCCAAAGATTGCAGGACCTGCAATAGATGAAGAGGGGATGCCAGTATTATCCCATTGGCTACCTGTCACACCAAAACCAAGCCAACCATTTGGATTTATATTTAGCTGTGAGTACTGTGCATCATAAAATGGAAATTCAAATCCAATGTCAAAAGGACCTTCTGAATCATCATTGTTGGTGAATGTTATTAATTCAGCAGATTCAGAAATATCAATCCATTCATATTCAATACTTTCATCGGTATCGGTGTCAGTCCAATAGTACCCTCCATCTGGTCCATCTCCTATTTCTTCAAATGGAGATGTTTGCAATGAATAGTACAGAATGGATTCTGCTTCGCCTGTATTTTCAATCGAAAATAAATCACTCGCTGAATCATTGCTTTCAAGTTCAAACTGAAATTCAGTTGCATCAAAGGTTAATTCAGGGTCAGGCAAATCAATAGCATCAATTCCATCTAGCACTGTTAACCCTGTATTATCAGGGTCAAGATAGTCACTCAGACCCAAACTCCATGATGTAGAAACTTTACCGTAATAATCATTCACATTATATGAACACGATGCTTCACCACCATGCAGTTGTCCCACAATTCTATGGTTATTATCAAACAGTGGAGACCCTGACGAACCCGGTTCAGTGGTGCCATCTTCCCAATCTGCAACTCGCCAATGAGACCCATCATTGCTACTCCAACCATCTGATATACCAGTATCATAATCAAATGAAATTTTCTTGATATCTCCAGATGGATGGTGAATTGCTACAGGATTGACGGGTCCAACATCTACAGCTGACCACCCAGCATAGTGAATATTGTAAGAATCTGGTGGGGTTTCATCTAATTCCAATAATGCATAATCAGATGTGGAAGCATTGTCTAACAGGGTCGAACCTTGCACGGTCATATAGGTTGGTCCATCTTGATTTGAACATCCTTCACTTTCGTATTCAAACATGAATATCCAATTTGATTCTCCACCTAAACAATGATTTGCGGTTAAAAAGTATGGAGTTAAATCTTGGCGTGTATTGTTGACAAGTGCTCCCGTGCAAATGCGGGAACCACCACTGGTTAAAATCATAGCAACGGATCGTACCTCATCTGTCCAATCTGAAAAATCAGGACAATTTACGTTATTATTACACGAACCTGAATCGTTATATCCTCGATCAGTATTGAAAAATATATCCCGATAGGCATGCACGACTCGACTTACTTCAATTTCTCCTGCAAAATCAACATGAGAAGGTTCAAAATATTCTAAAATTGTCGTTTCACCCTGTGTTGGTGAGGTTGAAAATGTTTCATGGGGTTTATTATTTTCGGATGTAAAAGCACCTAAAACCGTTTCCATATGTTCATCATAAATAAATAGTTCTGCACCCTCGGGTAAAACATACCTGCTAAACAATAAATTTATGGAATAAGCATGGGGTGAATGAATGGATAATCTCCACACTTTTCCACCTTCCACATCTTCCCAGTACCCTGAATTTTCTAAGTTTAATTGTACATCGAACGGAGTTCCAAAGCGATATGGTACATCCTTGCTCATCTCAAAATCATCTTCTAAAAGAAGTGCATCTCGGTTGACTTCTGGCAGCGAAATTTTATGGATGGCATTTTGCAAGTTTTCTGTAAGATGTTTAGGATTTCCAGGTTGGCTAATCTGTGCAAATAAGAAGTGTACAAATACAAAAGGGATGATAAGTATAAAATTGGAAAATCGCATTATGTGTCCTTTCTATTTTATTAAATGAACACAATAAATTTACCAATCAATCAACTAGATTAAACATTTCAATTTTGTAATAATATGTAACGATTTAAGATTGGGGTTAAAAAATGGACTTTTTCTTTTCGGTTCTATACAAGTATAGTTTTAAATCTGGGTTAATTATTGAAGTGATACCCGTTTCTGTATTAATAGATTTTATGTCATCGATATGCATGAATATATACTATTTGCAAATATTATTTGCTTTTGTTACATTTTGTTACACTGAAAAGAGATTTGTTTAAAATATGTAGAATAAAATATAAATAAGGGATTTAAATCATATTATTCTATTTCACCCAGACAAACGGGATAATAAAGAAGTAAAAATTATTTTATTCTACCTTTTTGTCTTATATAACATATATTTTCCTATGTAAATTTAGGGCTGTATTATTGGTCATTAATAAGGAGTTAGAATGATAATAGGAATACCAAAGGAAACACTCGTCGGTGAAACTCGTGTAGTTATGATGCCTGCCGAATTGAAGCGAATTGTTTCTGACAATATCACCATTCAAGTTGAATCAGGAGCTGGCGATAGAGCTCATCTTTCAAATGCAGACTATGAAGCAGTTGGTGTAAAAATAGTTGACAATGTTTATTCTGATGCAGATGTCATTGTAAAGATAAATCCACCATCAGAAGAAGAATTAAAAAAATTAAAGGATGGAACTACATTAATTTCACTATTGGCTCCATTCACTAACCACAGTACAGTAAAAGCATTGGCAGAAAAAAATATCACAAGTTTCTGTCTTGAGCTCATACCTAGAACTACTTATGCACAATCTATGGACGTTCTAAGTTCCCAAGCGACAGTGGGAGGGTATCGAGCAGTATTGAATGCTTCCACACATCTTGGAAAGTTTTTCCCAATGCTGATGACTCCTGCAGGAACCATTAAACCTTCAACGGTTCTTGTTCTTGGAGCAGGTGTTGCTGGCTTACAAGCTATTGCTACTGCAAGTCGATTAGGTGCAAAAGTTGAGGCATTTGATGTGAGACCTGCAGCTCGAGAACAAGTTGAATCTCTTGGAGCTAAATTCTTGTATATGGATTTAGATGATTCATCCGAAACCGATAGTGGTTATGCTGTTGAAATGGATGATGAATTTATCCGAAAAGAAATGGAATTATTGCATGAAGCTTCAAAACGAGTCGATGTTATTATTACAACTGCATTGATTTTTGGTAAAAAAGCTCCAATTCTTATTAAAGATTACATGGTAAAAGATATGCAATCAGGTTCATGCATTATTGATATGGCTGCTGAAAATGGTGGTAACTGTGAACTCACAAAACCAGGAGAAGTTATTCAAGTTGATGGTGTAACTATTGATGGACAATTAAATCTTCCTGCACAAGTACCAACACATGCAAGTTTAATGTTATCTAAAAACCTTGCAAAATTTTTATCAGATATCATCAAAGAAGATCAATTACTTGTTGATTTTGAAAATGATATTACCAAGGGATGTGTGGTAACTCATGAAGGTAATATTGTACATGAAATGACAAAAAATATAATTGAAGGAACGAACTAATGGAACAATTAATTGGATTAATTTTTATTGCAGTATTGGCAACATTTGCTGGTGCTGAGTTGATTGGAAAAGTACCCCCTCAACTCCACACTCCTCTAATGTCTGGTTCAAATGCAATTTCTGGAATTACTATTGTTGGTGCTTTACTTGCTGTAGGTGCAAGTGGAAATGATAAACTATTAGCAATACTTGGATTTCTTGCAATCATATTTGGTACAATAAATGTTGTTGGTGGTTATTTAGTTACGGATAGAATGCTGAAAATGTTTAAAAAGAAAGGAAATAAATAATGAGTTCTAATTTAATTTTGATTTCCTATATTATTTCCGCGATTCTTTTCATTTTAGGTATAAAACGACTCGGAAAAGTAAATACAGCTCGACAAGGTAATTTCCTTTCAGCAGTAGGTATGTTAATTGCAATCATAGCAACTCTATTTAAGATGGACGCTATACCATTAGAATGGGTTGTTGGTGGGATTGTAATTGGTGCAATAATTGGTGCATTTTCAGCCATAAAAGTTGCCATGACTGCAATGCCAGAAATGGTCGCAATTTTTAACGGTTTTGGTGGTGGTGCTTCTGCATTGGTTGCTTCAGCAGAGTTATTCAAGTATTTAAATGGTAAACAAGCATATTTGGATGAACTTGCTCGAAACAATAGTGATTTAACTACCACAATGGTAACTATAGTATTATCGGTTATCATTGGTTCTTTAACATTCACGGGAAGTTTTATTGCATGGGGTAAATTGCAAGGCAAGATTAGTGGACAACCCATTACATACCCTGGTCAAAATATTATCAATTTACTTATTTTGGTTGGAGTAATAATTGCTTCTTACTTCTTTGTGGCTAATCCTGAAAATATGAATGCATTTTACGTTATAGTGGGTGTGGGTATGCTTCTTGGTATTTTATCTGTTATTCCAATTGGAGGTGCAGATATGCCTGTGGTTATTTCACTACTGAATTCATATTCAGGAATTGCAGCTGCTGCAACAGGTTTTGTTCTTGGAAACCAAGCCCTAATTGTTAGTGGTGCTTTAGTTGGTGCATCTGGGATATTCTTAACAAACATCATGTGTAAAGGAATGAATCGATCCCTAGGAAACGTCCTATTTAGTGCTTTTGGTAAAGTGGATGAATCAGCCCAACAAACAACTACAAAATCAGGTGGAACTGTTAAAGAAATGAGTGCAGAAAATGCGGCCTTTACAATGCAAGCTGCTGGCTCTGTAATTATTGTTCCAGGTTACGGCATGGCTGTAGCACAAGCACAGCATGAAGTACGAAAACTTGCGGATGAACTTGAAAGTGAAGGTGTAGAAGTAAAATTTGCAGTGCATCCCGTTGCTGGCCGTATGCCAGGTCATATGAATGTTCTATTGGCTGAAGCTAATATTTCATACGATAAGTTGTTTGATATGGACGAAATTAATGATGAGTTTGCATCTGCTGATGTTGCATTAATTATTGGTGCAAATGATGTGGTGAACCCAGCTGCACGCCATGATGAATCAAGTCCAATTTATGGTATGCCAATTTTGAATGTGGATTATGCAAAAACAACATTTGTACTTAAACGGTCTATGAATCCAGGTTTTGCCGGAATAGGAAACGAACTGTTTGGTTATGATAATAACTATATGGTTTTTGGTGATGCAAAATCAACGGTATCGCAATTTGTTGAAACATTAAAAGAAGATTAACTTTATCCGACTTTCTTCTTTAGGGGTTATTCGACTTCGAATAACCCCTTTTTTACCCCTTTTCATTTTACTTTTATTATTTTTCATTTTATAGTTATATTCATCAATCAATTTAGGGGATGATGGGATGCCATTGGCAAAAGAGCAAACAAAGCAGTTATTTACACATGAAGATGTTTCAGAAATAGCACTTCTTGTTGGAACTAAAAAGGGTGCTTTTATTTATTATTCAAACCATAAAAGACTGCATTGGGAGGTTAACGGGCCTCATTTTTTAGGTTCAATAATTCATCATATGGTAATGGATCCCCGAGATAATAAAACAATTTTAGTATCTGCAAAAACTGGGCATTTAGGACCAACCATTTATCGTTCGACAACTTTAGGTAAAACATGGATTGAAGCAACATCTCCTCCTGCATTTCATAAATCAAAAGATACATCATTAGTCGTTGATAATACATTTTGGTTAACTCCTGGGCATACATCTGAACCAAATGTGTGGTATGCAGGTACATCGCCCCAAGGACTTTTCAGGTCAGAAGATGGTGGAGATACTTGGATTGGTATAGACGGTTTCAATAAACATCCTAAACGGTCTGAGTGGATAGGTGATATTAGCGATGGAACACCTGATGGCCCCAAATTGCATTCGATTTTGATTGACCCACGAGATAAAAATCACATGTATATTAGCATGTCGGGTGGGGGAACCTTTGAGTCAACAGATCAAGGTGAAACGTGGAATCCATTAAATAAAGGGGTGGTAGCAGACTTTATCCCGGGACCTACTCCAGAGTTTGGACAAGACCCACATTGTGTAGTTTTCAATTCCAATTCACCGGATACATTATATCAACAAAATCATTGTGGAATTTATAAAATTGAAAGACCCCAAGATACATGGACTCGAATTGGTGATAATATGCCTGCTGATATTGGCGATATTGGGTTCCCAATTGTAGTACATCCTCGCGACCCCAATACTATTTGGGTTTTTCCCATGGATAGTACCGATGTATGGCCACGTGTGAGCCCAGATGGACACCCTGCAGTATACTGCTCGAACAATGCTGGTGAATCTTGGTTTAGGCAAGATATTGGATTACCACTTAGGCAAGCATGGTTTACTGTCCTTCGCCAAGCAATGACGCATGATCATTTGGATTCATTAGGTCTGTATTTTGGTACGAGTAGCGGAACAATTTGGATTAGCGATAATGAAGGAAATAGTTGGAGACAGCTAGCAATTCATCTTCCGTATATTTATTCTTTAGAAGTTGGATATATTCCAAAATGATTGTTCATATTCCCTCGCCTCTTTTAGCTTATACAAATATGCAGAAAAAAGTTGAAGCATCGAGGAATACCATTCATTCTATTTTAGATGATTTGAATAATCAATTCTCAGGAATCGTATTAGAATCATTGATGAACAAGAAAATATTAGACCCCATATTAAAATTTTTATCAATACAGAACAAATATTTGCTATCAATCACCCCATTAAAAATAGGGATGAAATCCACATTATCACTGCGTTAAGTGGTGGTTAATTATCTTTCCATGATAACATTAATAATGAGCACAATATCTATTACATCAACTATTCCATCTTCATTATAATCTGAGGCGATTTCTTCAAATGATGTTGGAGAATCATCTCCCATTATAAACGAAACTAATTGTACAATATCTAAAACATTGATTATGGAATCATTGTTAATATCACCCAAATTAATATTCAAATTAACATGAAGCTCAATCGGAATATTAATATCATTAATTGTATTTGTATTAATACTAATATACGCTTCATAGATTCCCGTATTTAAATTTTCCGATGAAACTAATATTGAATATTCTGCAGATTCACCCGATGGAATAGATTGGCTATAATCAGGTGTTTCTAATGTTAAGTTTAGCCAATTTGGAGATGCTCGAAAAAATATGGAATGTTCATCTTCAATAAAATTTTGATTGAATGCAACTTGTTGACCATTTTCACCACTTTCATCCACAATTCCCACAGTTGCAGAAGTTACATCACCAATCATATCACGGTAATTGACATCAATTTCTCCGTTTGGATATAATACAATTTGAAAATCATATATTTTTTCATTGCTTGACCAATGTATAACATGATCATACCATACGACAAAATATTCTGAAGTAGATAAATATCGAACATACCCCTCACCAACTTCATTATCATCCGAAACTGGATTTAAGTCATCCCAAAAAGCTAATATTGCATTTCGTGGAGAATTGTCAGAAAATACAGGCTCATTATACCACTCATTATGGTCTTGTGAAAATCCTATCCAACCATTTGGGTTAATAATGCATTGGGAATAATTTTCGCCATAAAATGGAAATTCAAATCCAATGTTAACTGCTGGAGGAGATTCATCATTTACTTCAAAAGATAATGTGTTCACATTTTGATCTTCTGAAATATCTACCCAATCGTGGGCTTCATTTTCAAGAATGTTACTATGTGACCATGCATACCCAAAGCCATCTACAACTCCTATCATGTTTTCAAAAGGAGAAACTGTTATTTCATAATTTAATATTGAGCCAGATTCACCTGTATTTGAAATAGCTAAATCAGCAGACGAAGTTCCATCACCTGCAAGTTCAAATGCATAAAAATCATCACTATACTCAACCGTAGGGGCAGCATACAAAGATGCATTTTGAGTTGTGATAAACAGTGCCATTCCATCTTCAAGTTCACGTGCTGGAGTTGGATATTCATCATTGAATGTATATTGTAATCCATCTGTTCCATTTTGGTCTTCTATCCCCACTGTACAATATGCTCCGTGAATTACAGCTCCATCATAATTACCTACCGGATAATCACCCACACTTGTATTATTGAAATCCTTATATTGGAGTTTCATTTCATCATCACCTGTTGGAGTATTGAAATCTGAATCATATAAAATTATCTGAAATGATTCCCGAGAATTATCCCAATATGTTCGAACATCCGACCATTCAATGACAACATAATCTTGAACTACATTGTAATAATAATATACAGCAGAACCACTTGTAGTTTTTAAATCATCCCAAAATACAGCTACAATTGGAGATGGTCCTCCGGGCCCAGGTAATGTATAATTTCTAAATGATTCCATAGGTGTTTCACCAAATGAAATCCACCCATTTGAGCACACTGTTATTTCATGATAATCTACCCCATAAAAGGTAAATGTGAACGGTAAATCCACAGTCGTTGATTCATCTTGATTGTTTCCATTATCACTAATATCAAGTTCTACTCCATTTCCTCCTAAACTTGGTTCTATTTCAATCCAATTATATTCTGGTGCTTGTTCATATAAATTATCTTCAGAATCATAAATATAGTAACCATAATTATCAGGTCCAAGAGGGTCATTGACAGAGACCTCACCAACTTCTAATTGAAAAAATGAAGTGGTTGAATATCCCTCAGAAGTAGAGATGTTTACCGGAATCGAAATGACGGTACCATTTATGATTTCATTGGTGGATGTTACTTGAATAGAGTTTGTTGCAATAGTGGATTGCCCAGAATTCAAATTTGACCAATTGAACTGTGTTTCGGAAAATACTAACTTATCCCCTTGATATTCAATTTCACCACTTATTGCTGTCAAGGGAATGGAACCTAGATTTACCATTAAAACATCTAACTCAACCGTTTCTCCTCTATCGAGTAATCCGTTATTGTTTTCATCAGCAATAATTTGTTTTGATAGCTCCACATATCCATTTGCAATGGGAATAGGTACATAGTAATTCCAAACAAGTCCATCCATCTCTAATTGAATTACAATTTCTGAATTTTCCATATCGGGTGTATCAACATCGGACACGCCTGCTATTATTTGAACTAAAACTGAACTATTACCTAAAATTGATGGTATGGTTTCAACATTGGCATCCGCATTAATAAATGAAGAGTTAGATTGAACCGAAACAAGAATATTTTCAATATCATCCATTGATTGATTCAACACTTCGAATTGAATACTTACTTCTTCTCCTGCATTCCAAATTTGATCATTATTTCCATTGTCAATTATCAGCATTGAAGATTCATCAACACTTAACGTCGGTAAATCAGAAATAATTTCAAATGATGATTCTTCAGGAATGCAGTTTTGACACGTTGCAAGAACGTTTACATCACCTAAAGAAGTATAATTCAAATTAAATGAAACAATTCCATTTTCATTTGCTGTTTGTGTATCAAAAATCTCACTGTCCCCCTTAACCAATGTTACTTTTGCATCTCCAACAGGTAAACCTAAATCATCAGTGATTTCAAACTGAATATAATCACTTCCATTATTAAGTACTGAATCATGGGAAAGATGTAGATTTTTTGGGGTATCCGTCCATAATTGAGTCGCTGGGTCACCCATTAAATTATTCCATGTTGAAAAGTAATATACATTGTTGTTTGGATTATGTGGGTATGTTTCAAGTAAAGCTAGTTCTCCATACACTAATGCTTCACCGGCTGTTTGAGCATTATGAATAAAAATTCCTTCGTAAATGCCCATATCTACAATATTATTAAAAGCGGTGTGTGTATATGGTTGTGCTGTTCCAATAACTGCGACACCACCCTTTGGATTTACGGATGTCCCAGCACGAAACAAATCTTCAATAATACTTGTTGCCTCTTCTTCGAAAGACCCTGTTGCGCAGGTAAGTGTCGTTATGAAAGGAAGTTTGTACCCATTACTCAATCCATTTACTTCATTACTGGTGAAACCACTAAATCCATAAAACCCTCTATAATTTAGATACGAGATACCTGAATTTATTTGATCTTGCATCCATGAATCAAAATTACTTCCTGAATATTTTGTTCGAATATCTTCTATCCCATAATTATCCATTAACTGTTCAATATACTCATTAGTAATAACGGTTGAAATCCCCGAATCATAGGGGTCACCCACCAAAGCAGCCGATTCAACCCAATCCATTTCACCAGCATACCCTCGCTCATAGCCAATAATTTTATTCACAACTGTAACAAATTCAGATGAGCTCCGAACAGACATTCTTCCAATTATAATTTCAGGAATTAAATCATCTCCTTCTAATAATGAATATGGGAAATCTCCCTCACCTTGAGCACCATACCAACCAGATTGTCCTACAATATATGTTGGAACAGACACAGAACCATTTGCATCTCCGATAAAACAAACAAATTCGGGTGGGTTTTCCCACGTATCATACGCAGTTTGAATATATGCTTTAATACTGCTATTTGTATACCCTATTTCACTGACAGAAATTACATGCACCTCGTACCCTTGCAGTTTTCTCCAATCTACCAAAGTTTGCATTTGAGGATGGTCTGCTAAATTGCTTCCACTAATATATAAAATTGATGGGGTTTGATATTCGCCATCACGGTTGGAATCATAGTCTAAAAGAAAACTACTCGCTATATTTTCAAACACTTCAGATTTTGGCCTTGAAACTGGCTGAATTTCATTGTTTTCAATTTTTGTGAGAGAAAAGTCAACCTGCGTAAATACCGTTAATTTTTTATTTTTTGCATCATATTCATAGGGAATAAATTCAATACTTTGCATGGATATTCCACGAAAGATTGCCTGTGAGGTTGACATATTTTTAAGTGGATATTTTTTATTTTGGGTATAAAACACATCATCCTTACTCAGTGTATTAGTTGGATTACTTTCAAATTCCATTGATTGAGTAGGATATAAATGAATATTTTCAAATACCTGTGATTCTGAAACACTATACTCAATATCATACATCACTCCGGGCTCAGTTTGAATATGTACAGAATAACTGGGTAATTCTGGTTTTCCAACTTCCATTGTTTTTCCAGTGCCATCAGAAATAATTGTATCAAACCCGTCAGTTTTTTGGAAATTTGGAGATTCAATTTCTAGTGATAGTGACGTTGAAACACTATTTTTTTCGTTCATTACAAATGATGATTTAGCAAATGTGATGCTTGCAATTAAGCATGATAAAAATATCGTTTTAATCATTTTAGCCCTTATATACATAAATATAGAAGATAAATTTAAAACGGATACAATTTGAATAAATCACATTAGTTTTTTACAGTTTGTAACAGAAAATAAAGACATATTATTCACTTATCGATGTAAATTTGACTTAACAATTAGGTTTTAATTATGAATTCTGAAATAAAATTATTTGCAACAGGTGGAACGTTTGATAAAGAGTATGATGAGATAAATGGTCAGCTTTATTTCAAAAATACCCACATGTATGAACTCTTAGAATTGGGTCGATGTAAACTTTCTGTTGACATTGAAACCTTGATGATGATTGATAGTTTAGAAATGTCAGATTCTGAACGAAACTATATTGTTCAAAAATGTAAAAAAGAAAAGAAAAGAAAAATAGTTATCACCCATGGAACCGATACAATGGTTGAAACTGCATCTCACATTGCAGATGAAAATCTTGATAAAACAATTATTCTTACAGGTGCTATGATTCCCGTTAAATTTGGGAGTTCAGATGGGCTTTTTAATCTAGGTAGCGCACTATCTTTTGCACAAGCATTGCCAACAGGAGTGTATATTACAATGAATGGGCAAGTTTTTGATTGGAATAATGTTCGCAAAAATAAAAAAATTGGAATTTTTGAAGAAATGGAGAGTTGATGGATTTTACTGAATTATTAATTGCTTTAATTGTTGGATATTTTAGTGGTTGCATCCAGACATCCTATTTTGTAGGTCATTATAAAATGAAAAAGGATATCCGAGAAAGTGGTTCGGGTAATGCAGGTGCTTCAAATGTAGTTGCTACATTGGGCTGGAAATGGGGAATCTTCACAGGTTTTATTGATATTTTAAAAGGTGCAATTGCAGTAGTGGTTATGCAATATTTGTTTTCCAAATCACCCGAACTTCTCGAACTTCAATACTTTGCTGGTTCAATGGCAGTCATAGGTCATATCTTCCCATTTTTCATGAAATTTAAAGGTGGAAAAGGCATTGCCACTTTCATTGGTATGCTTATGGCAATTCATTTTACATTGGGTTTTATCATGGGACTGATTGTTGTATTTTTCCTTCTCACAACGGGTTATGTTGCCTTGGGATCCGTCATTATTTATATTCTAATGCCTGTGTATGGATTTTATATTGGGTTATCCAATGAAATTGTTTTAATTACATCCCTGTTAGCTGTTATTGGGTTATATAAACATCGTATCAATTTTATTCGAATGAAAAATAAAACTGAAATTACATTGTGGGATGTTTTGAAAAAGAAAGATCATGACTAAATTAGCAGTTTTTGATTTTGACTCCACATTGATGGATGGCGAAACCATCAATTTTTTGGCGAAGGCAGTTGGGATAGAAAAAAAAGTTGCGTCTATAACCGAACGTGCAATGGCAGGTGAATTGGATTTCTTTAATTCACTCACCCAACGGGTTGCACTGTTAAAAGGAATTGAACTAGATAGAGTAAATATCATTTGTCAAAATCTCCCCATGATGCCGGGTGCTAAAGAGGTGGTTGCCGGACTTAAAAAACGGGGTTTTGTGGCCATCTGTTTTTCAGGTGGTTTTAGAAACGCAACCAAACACGCATGCGATTCGCTGGGGATAGATGCAGATTTTGCCAATTTCTTACATCATAAACATGGCATTTTAACGGGGCAGGTTGGTGGAGAAATGATGGAGACAAATTCCAAGGGTGACATGATGCAACGAATTCAACAATTATTGGATATACCACCATCACGTACTGTTGCAATTGGTGATGGTGCAAATGATATCAGTATGTTTAAACATGCAGATACAAAAATTGCATTTTGTGCCCATGAAATCCTCAATAATGCATCAACCCATACTGTGAAGCAAAAAGATTTACAAGAAATATTACCTATTGTTGATGCAATTTATTGATTTGTCAACTATAGTTTAATACCTCACTTCATAGTTAACATAGGGAAACAATCCAACTGATTTATCTCCAAAGAGTAAAATCGAAAATCCAATATTTATGGCACTTTTTTTGCTTTTATAATTTGGAGTATAATAGTTAAAGTTTGAATCTAATTTATTTCTCCAAATTGAGTAGCCAGGGGAAATGCTAAATCCATAAATAGACATTCCATCATCAACTGTACCTAAATAAGTCAAAAAAGTACCTAAACTAATAAATATTGAAGAAGTAGTCTTGTTAATATGGTATTGTTTATATCCAAAACCTATACCTGACATAAACAAACTTGATCCTGCTGATATGTAAAATTCAGATTTTGAATTTAAGTTATACAATTTTGAAAATTCGGCCATTGAACCAAGTGTTTTTTCACTAAACAAGCCATAGGAAACACTGGCATCCCAACCAGCACTAAAATCATTATCTACCTTCCCGGCATAAAGTAGAGATATAACATTAATTAACAATATGACAACTTTTGTTTTCATTTAAACAATTTACATAATTTAAACGGAAACTTGCTAACAATTAACAGAACATATGATTTTTTTGATAAATTTTGTAACCTTTCAAACCATATCGTATCTACACCATAGGTCGTAACATAAATTAAAATAGTTATCGATTTGCATATAGCGATTGAAATAAATTTGATTGCTGGATTTATTACCATGATTAAAACATAGGAGTAATAGGATGGGAGAATTTACCCGCGAATTTACAGAAGCAAACTTTGAAACTGAAGTGCTACAATCAGATAAGCCTGTTATCGTTGATTTTTGGGCTGAATGGTGTGGGCCATGTCGAATGATTGCTCCATCTATTGATGCTATTGCAGAAGCATATAAAGACTCTGCAGTTGTGGGTAAAGTAAATGTTGACCATCATCCAGCGATTGCGACCCAATTCGGTATTCGCAGTATTCCAAGCTTGTTATTCATTTCCGATGGAAAAGTACAAGAACAAGTTATGGGAGCAATACCGAAAGAACAGATTGAAGATAATTTAAAGAAACTTTTATAGTTATAGGAATCTAAATGGTACGCAAGGTTATTATTATTGGATCAGGTCCAGCTGGTTTAACAGCTGCGATTTATACGGCTAGAGCAAATCTTGAGCCGTTGGTTTTTGAAGGAATGCAACCGGGTGGGCAATTAACAATTACCACTGATGTTGAGAATTTCCCTGGCTTCCCACAAGGAATTATGGGGCCAGAACTCATGAACCAGTTTAGAGAACAAGCACAACGATTTAATGCTGAAACACAGTTTGCTAATGTGAGTAAGGTCGATTTATCTGAAAGACCGTTTAAAGTTTGGGTCGGAGATTCTGAATACCAAGCTGAAACGCTTATTATTTCCACAGGTGCAACTGCTCGATTATTAGGTTTAGAATCTGAATCGAAATTAATGGGTTATGGTGTTTCTGCATGTGCTACATGTGATGGTTTTTTCTATAAAGACAAAGAAGTATTGGTCGTTGGTGGTGGTGATTCTGCATTGGAAGAAGCAGACTATCTCACCCGATTTGCTTCAAAGGTTACACTCATTCATCGCCGAGATGAGCTGAGAGGATCTAAAATTATGCGAGATAGGGTTGATAAAAACCCTAAAATTGAAATAAAATGGAATTCCGTTGTAACCGAAATGTTAGGTACTATTGAAGACGGTGGATTGACCGGTGTTGAGCTAAAAGATACTGTTACCAATGAAATTTCTACCATGAAATGTGATGGTGTTTTTGTTGCAATTGGTCATAAACCAAATTCAGAACTTTTTGAAGGTCAATTAGACCTTGATGATGTTGGTTATATTAAAACAATTCCAGGTACATCAAAGACATCTGTAGATGGTGTGTTTGCAGCTGGAGATATTCAAGATCCAACATATCGGCAGGCAATTACTGCAGCGGGGTCAGGGTGTACAGCAGCATTAGATGCAGAACGATTTATAGAAAATAACTAACATAAAATAAAATCCAAAATAATATCCTCGTACTTCAAAATATGGTACGACAGGATAAGATATCATACATCATTACATGCTTCAATAGTGAAGGATGGTTTGAGTTACCTGAGCAGGAATCAATAACTGATTTTCTCAATGCACGGTTTCAAGAACCATCCCTAACAAGTGAACAATACCAATTTCTCACCCAAGAAATGTATATACCCGATGATGAACTGTATCAATATTTAACTAACATAGATGGCATTGATGAAGACTGTGCAAAGCATGTTTTATGTTATGGTTACAACCGTGATATTTTCCCTGTGGATGATTCAATAAACAGAGTTTTGTGCCGTACTGGAGTTGTTCCAACTGGAAAATCCAATGATGAAATTTACCATTCTTTGGCGAAATATATCCCTGTAGAACGCAGTAAATTTCTTCATACTAACCTAAACAAAGTATCAGAATTATACTGCGACGAACATAATCCAAAATGTGCATCATGTTTTTTTCAAGAACATTGTGATTTTGCACAAGCTAAAAATGATTGGAGAATTGAACATTGAAAATTTCAATAATTAGTGGTGGACCTGGCCTCAAAGATGTCCGAGATAAACATGGACATTCTTCAGAATGGGTACAAAACAGAATAAACGATGATTCAATTGAATACAAGATTTACCACATGTATAGTGGCGATGAAGTTGCGTTAGATGATACCGATGGTTGGATTATTACAGGAAGTACTTCATCCGTACTTGATGAGTTACCGTGGATGTTGAAGCTTGAATCTTTTATCAGAGAATTAAAAGAAAGTAATACACCTTTGTTTGGTATTTGTTTTGGTCATCAACTTATTGCAAAAGCCTTAAATGGTGTGGTGGAAAAAAATGAACTAGGTTGGGAAATTGGTTCATACCCTATCGACCTCAATGAAGCAGGAAACTCATCTCCATTATTTGCTGGATTTCAAGATTCAATGCACGTGTATGAAACCCATCAAGATGTAGTAACATCACTTCCGGCTGGAGCAGTGGAAACTGCACGAAACAATAAGGGAAATCAAGGGTTTCAAATACAAAATACTATGTTTGGAACTCAATTTCATCCTGAATTCAATCACGAAATAATGAAAGATTTAGCAGATTTTCGTCAATCTAAAGGTGGGGTTGTTGATGACCCAACCATTCCTAATGCAGATGCATCAAACCAAATTATACGAAATTTTATTCACATTATAAATGAAAGGAAACAATAATGCCAACACCAATATACTCTCTTAAAAATATTCACATGAAAAATGATGATAAAAATATTTTAAGTATTAAAAAATTCGATTTTCACAGAGGTACATGCTATATGATTAATGGAAACATGGCATCTGGAAAAACTACATTTTTAGATATACTTTCAAATCAAAAGAAAGTACTTAAAGGAGAGGTTCAGTATGAATCTAGACGAATTTCAAAATATTCTGGCAAAGAATACAGACAGCAGTATGCGTATGTTCCACAAACATTTAAAGCACCTTGGGGTACAGTTGCTAAATTTTTACTAAAGACTGTAAAACATTACACACACAATGAGAATCCCCAAAAAAGTGTTGATGATATTGTTAAAAAAATGGAATTGAAAGAAATTCTTAATCATAAAATGCGTGCATTAACGCCAAGTCAATTACGGTGGGTTGTACTTGCAGGAAATATTGCAGCTGATACAAAAATATTATTTATTGATGAAATAGAATTACACTTAGGACGAAGCGATATTAACTCGCTTACACGCATACTCTACAGAAAATGTAATTATGATGGGGTTACTATTATTGCAACTACTCAAAATAAAGAGTTTTTTACAAAATTGACTTCGGTTTCAATTACCCTAAATGCAGGTAGAATCACTAGTGTGCGATCAACAAATCAGCGCTCTAACCCACGTTCAGGAAACCCTAAGCGTGGTAAAAGTACAAAGAAAAAGAAATAATTGTTTGACCACTTGAATATGAACAACTTAATAAATGAGTTACATGAAATAGTTCGCTTGCCAAAGAAACCAAAGGATAAAGAGTTTTTTATAAATTGATTAGCAACAAAGTTTGATTCACAGAAGAAATATTCTGAAAAAGAAATTAATGAAATTATCTAAAATAGTAGGTAAAGAATTAATCCAGACATTATCTCAAACGAGAGGATGATGGATCCGTATATTGGGTGGAGAAGTAAACTAATTCAATTCATATTGAGAAAAATCTAATTTCTCTTTTTAAATTGTATCTACTTTTTCATATTTACAAATTGAAGTGGCGTAGGCAGGTCTGCTTCTTTTGTTAATTGAATTACTGCTTGTAAATCATCAATTTTTTTGGCAGTTACACGCAGCTGATCCCCTTGAATTTGTGGTTGCACTTTGAGTTTGGCAGCTTTAATGAGTTTATTTATCTTCTTCGTTGCTTCTTTGTCGATTCCTTCTCGCAAAACAACTTTTT
>CAZCRK010000016.1:0-28898 GCA_964501035.1 uncultured bacterium | reverse complement strand
TCATTGCTGAATAAATCAAACCTTAATATTTTTAAAACTGAAGTATAAACATCATATGTGGTTAAAATTGAAACATGAGAATAAAAGATAATAAATATTATAATGCTAACATCATCCACTCGCTCTCTTAAAATATCTGCTGCACTTGTCTGGTACATTGGGAGTATTTTTCTAGTCTTAAAGGGAAGCACCCTATTATATGAAGCATATAGAATAGACTCACAACAAATTTGGATTTGGTTGGCCATTATCCTTGGCATTCTTATTGGAGTAATAAAGGCAAAATACATTTTCAATTTGGTCTGTAAAAAAAATCTTGTCCGAATAGACTTATTGAAAAAACCAAATGTATGGCAATTTTATCAACCGAGATTTTATATTTTTTTAGTAATGATGATAGTATTAGGGGGAACACTATCTAGGATAGCACATTATAATTATCCTTTTTTAATAGGTGTAGCAACATTGGATTTCAGCCTTGCTGTTGCTTTACTAGCAAGTAGCCATACTTTTTGGAAGCAAAAGGCTTTTGAAAAATAGGTTTGTAGAATCGAATAAGTTTGTAGTTAAAATTGTTCTAACAGTTTTTTGAACTTAGACCATTAATACTTAGCCCAACAAGCAGGTTGAATATTAATGGCAAGTTGTCATATGATTTTAGCTAGCTTAAAACTTCATTCAAATCACAGGAAAGACCATATTTAAGAAGATATACCTTAAATTGAGATAAGAAAGATGGAGGTAATTTGACTATATCTTTTTCTGTTGTGAGTATGGTTGAGCATTGTGATTTTTGAATTTCTTCTGTTAATGCTTGAACATTTCTTTCTGTATAATGGTGGTGGTCTGCAAATGCACGGAAATGCGTTGTGGAAATATGTTCTTTTTCTAACAATGATTTAAATGAATCGGGATCTGCAATTCCGCAAAATACATAGGGTGTATCTTTTGGGGTTTCGGCAACCCATTTTCCATTTTTATATTTTCCAATTTCTGCATTGGTTTCAGTGGTATAAATTGGGGTGGGGGTTATGCCCTGAATCTGTTTTTTTGTTTTACTATTTTGCTCAGCATTACCCTTGGTTAGAATAATCGCATTTGCTCGTTTCAGTGCATTTAGAGGTTCTCGTAATCGACCCACAGGAAGGACATATTTTAATTCATCTGCCTTGCTTGTATTTACGAGCACAATATCTATATCTCGTTTCACCTGTCTGTGTTGAAATGCATCATCTAAAATAATAATATCTGGGGTAAATTGTGCGATTGCTTTTTCAATTCCAATTTTACGGTTTTCACATACAATTACAGGAACTTCGTTTAAGGATTGTGCCATCATTACAGGTTCATCCCCTCCAGTTTCTGGAGTAGCCAATAATGTCTGTCCGTTATGTACAACCAACAACCCCTTGCCTTTTCTGCCATACCCTCTACTTACAATTGCTGGTTTTTTTCCTAATTTAACATAGTGGTTTGCGATGGCAATTGTCATAGGTGTTTTTCCGGTACCGCCTGTTGAAATATTTCCAACTGAAATAATGGGTACGCCAAACGAGTGTTGTTTTAAAAATCCACCATCATAAAAAATATTACGAAACCACATGATTGCGCCATACAACAATGAAAATGGGAGCAGAAAGAACTTCATGAAAAAAGTGAATCAGTTTGTTCTTGATGTGTATTCATAAAGTCGGTTAATAATTGTGCGTCATTTTCATTGTCCAACGATTTCTGTGGAAACTCAAATGAGGGCGAAATATTGATGACAACCGTGCTAAAGGGTTTGGGTAAACGAAATTTGTCCCATGACCCCAATTCAAAATACCGACTTGCAGTTCCTGAAAATGCTATAATATGGGCATTGGCTTTTCGTGCCAATTGCAACGACCCAGATTTTGCTATTTGTAGAGGCCCTTTTGGACCATCATTGGTCAGTGCAATAATGGTTTTGGGAGATTTCAATTTTCGAATCATGCTGGTTATTACATTTTTCCATCCTCGTGTACTCGACCCACGAATGAGTCCAAACCCCCACCGTTTTAATACTTTCGTCAGCGTTTCAGAATCATCATGCGTACTTGCTATTGCCCAAACTTTTAATTTCTGTATTCGAACATAATGCACTGCAAACATAAGTCGACCATGCCAACTGCATAACAAAATGGGGCGCTCAGAATCTATTGCATCACGCATATTTTGTTCACCTTCAATTCTGATTTTACATGTCTTGTATAACACATTCACCGTTAACTGAATAAGATACGATAGTAGAGTCATTTTGACCTGTTTCAAGATGATGCCTCCAGTATCAACTTTGCAGCACGCTTAGAAGCCCCTCTTCCACCTAACGATTCTCTTACTTTTTGCAGTTCCATTTTTGCAGTTTCTAGTACACTGACATCGTTGAAAAAAGGTAGTATTTTATTTGCAATATTGGTTGGTGTGGCTTCATCCTGCAAGCATTCAGGGACAATTTCTCTTCCTGCAATCAAATTGACCATCCCTGCAAATGGTACACGAACGAGTTTTTTTGAAACAACCCAAGATAACGAAGCCATTTTATATACAACAACCATGGGCACACCAAATACTGCCCCTTCAAGTGTTGATGTTCCCGATGCAATAATTGCACAATCTGCTGACTCTAAGATTTGGTGGGATTTTCCTTGAATGATATGAATACCATTTAAATTATATTTATTGACTAACATATCTTTATCAAATCCGGGTGCCAACCCCAATGCAATTTGTAGTTGAGGGATTTGTTCTTTTAAGATTTCCCCTGCTTCGGTAAAAAGATGTAAATGTCTGTCGATTTCTTGCATTCGACTGCCTGGAAATAATGTTAACAGTGGCTTATCCGCATCAAGTCCCAGAGTGTACCTGAGTTCAGTTTTACTAGAGGGATTCCATTCGTCCATAATGGGATGTCCTACAAAGTGTGCGTTAACCCCCTTGTTTTTAAACCATGCTTTTTCAAAAGGGAAAATCACTAATAATTGGTCAATATATTTTTGGATGATTTCGAGTCGTTTTTCTTTCCAAGCCCAAACTTGTGGTGCAATGAAATAAGTTACCGGTATTCCCGTTTTATGTAGTTTTTTTGCAATCCGCAGATTAAATCCTGGGTAATCAATGAGAATGACACGAGTTGGTCGAATAGATTTTATGGACTGAATAACTTCTTTTTCAATCCGTTTGAAAAATTGCAAATGTTTGAGTACTTCAACAAAACCCATTACAGACATTTTTTTAATGGGAACCAACGATTCTAATCCTTCAATTTCCATTTTTGATCCACCAATTCCATGAAATTGAATGTTTGGATTGAGTATTTTCATTTCCTTCATTAATGATGCACCATGATTATCTGCGGATGGCTCACCTGCAATAATGAAATAATGGTTCGTGTGACTCATTAATTCGCTTGAATAATATCTTGAATCATAAGTGCAACTTTGAGAGCATTTAGCCCTGAATGCCCATCGACGTGTGGTTTGGTTGTGTTCTGAATAGCATTTGCAAAATGGGCCAATTCTTCACGCAATGCATTATGATCATCAATTGTTGGTTTGTCATAAATGATAAATTTTCGACGTTTCCCACTTATTTCAAAAATATTGTTTGAATGAATGTTCTTAGGCGGTTCATCTGTTAACGTGTAGTGTTCTACAGTTTTTTGCATGAAATCTACGGTTGTATATTCATCTTCTCGAAACAGTCGTAATTTTCGCATATTCTGTTGAGAGATTCGACTAGCAGTTAAATTTGCGACACAACCATTTTGAAATTCTAATCGTGCATTTGCCATATCTACGGAATCAGATACAACCTTAACGCCTTTTGCTCTTACATCGGAAATATCCGATTGCACTAAATGAAGGATCAAATCTATATCGTGAATCATGAGGTCCAACATGACAGGTACATCTGTACCCCGAGGTTGAAATTTCGCAAGTCTGTGCGCTTCAATAAATTTGGGTGATTGATTGATTTTGCTAACCTCTTGAAAAGCGGGATTAAATCGTTCAATATGCCCCACTTGGATTAATTTTCTCAACAATTCAGATTTAGAGAGCAAGGCTTCTGCATGCTCAATTGTTTCAGTAATTGGTTTTTCGATAAACACATGACATCCAGCATCGAGGGCTTGATTTGCAACGTTAAAATGCGTTGGAGTTGGAGTTACAATTGTAACCGCATCGGAAATAGTGAGTAGATCAGCAACATCAGAAAAACATCCAACATTATATTGATTTGCAATTTCTTTGGATCTAGTTGAATCTAAATCAAAAATGCCAGAAATTTGTACATTTGGTAATTCGTTTAACTGCTGTACATGAAAATTGCCTAAATGCCCAACACCAACAACACCAATTGATATAGGTTTATCATCATTCATATATATAAATTTACGAAATTAAACAAAAGTTACCCAAGCACGGTAAATAATTTGTATTCTTCTTGTAAAATTTACAATTTATTCAGAAATTAGACCATTGGAATTAAGCCCAAACTTCTGGAGAATATAATGAAATTTGAATTTTATAAAATTATTGGCTGGTTTATTTTACTAATTGGATTTGGTTTTTATACCAATGCAGTCATAGATCATGATTTAAACATGGGGTTGATATTTTTGGTTTGTACCCTTGGACTATGGTCAATTTACAAAGTAAATATTGATTCTTTTGATATGAGCCATTTTTTATTAATCATTTCATTCTCTGGACTGGTCTTAGCCGTAACTCTGTTTTTATTGTTTGGTGTTGAAGAAACTGCTTTCCCAAAAGGTGCACTTATTTTTCACTCCGATGGAATTGCAAAATCACTTGGTACAGCCTTTATATCTATAATTCCTCTGCTATTTTTACACCAAACTGGAGACGTGTCTTTTACCTTACCCAAACCTTCAAATCAACCTACCGCTCCCATTGAACCAAATATAGAAACTTCAGTGTATGATGAGGAGGAATGGGAACAAATATCACAAGAGGAAGCCAATAGTGGAGAATTTGAAATAGCGTAACTATTTCTGACGAATTTTTCTTATTATTTTAATGATAGGTTTAAAAAGGCTTCCTAACAACTGATTTGATTTAATTATTTTTGTTATATAGATATAGCTTAAACCTAGTAACTGAAATGTCCATTCTAAACCAAAACGTCTTTTCTCAAGAAGCATACTAGCAGATTTCCAATAATTGCTTGTTCCCATTGAAATTTGATTACTATTTCCAGAATAATAATTGATTAAGGGTTGATTTATTTTGGTTATTTTTCCAGTTTGACAAATTTTTATAAATAAATCATAGTCTTGTAATACCGTTAATGATTCATCAAACCACAATGTAGAAGTTTTCCAGTTTCTTCTCATTAAAACAGATGAGGTTGACCCAATAAAATTATTCAATAATATTGCCCATTTAGGTTGTAAAATTTTATTTTGATTGAATGAATAACTCATTCCATGATTTGACACAATATTTTTCCCTGAATACACCAGTAACGTATTTTCCTTGTCAATTTCATTAACAAATATTTCAATACAATTTGGCATATATTCATCATCATCGTCTAAAAATGAGATATAACCACCCGTTGCAATTTCTAACCCTGTATTTCTTGCACCACAGGCTCCTTTTGTGTGTTTATTCTGCACAACATGAATAGGAAATTCACCTAAATTTTGAATATGTTGATCAATAATTTTCTGACCATCATTTACTATAATTATTTCTATGTGTGGATAAGATTGGTTTTGTACTGACATTACGGCCCTACGTAAGGTCTTTGGCCTATCGTGCGTTGGAATGATGACACTAACTAACTTCATCAAATCCGAGTAATTTAACAAATAATTTGTGCTGAGAATTCCATGTGAAATGTTTCAAAGCAATTTGAGATATCTCATCATTTCTATTTGAGTTCAACAACTCAATAACTGCATTCACTTGCTCATTGAGGTTGCTATGAGAAACTGTTTTTCCTAGTTGATATTTTTCAATTACTGATTTCATTTCTGGTAAATCACTTGCAATGGTTGGAACACCGCAAAGCGCATATTCAAAAATTTTATTTGGCAACGCATGTTCATAACTTTTGCTAATGGGTTCTATCAAAGAAAATCCAATATCCGCTTGTTGTGTGAGCTCAAACATAGCATGATATGGGACTGCACCAGTGAAATGCACTCTATCCTTTACCTTGTGAGTTTCAGCATATTCCTTCAATGAAGATTTTAAATTTCCATCCCCTACAAAAACAATTACAAACTTTTTGTTTTGTTTGGCAATTTCAATCATTTGAAACAAGCCTCGTCCTTCAAACAATTTACCTTGATATAATAGTATTTTCTTATCTTCAGAAATACCAAACTGATTTCTCAAATTGTTTTCTGGTTTTGGCGGTTTTAATTGAATGGTTGGGTAATTAAAAATTGTGGTTGTGTTTAAAATATTATGTCGATGTTGTAAGTACTCCCCATCTGATATGGCTGTAACAATAACATCATTTGCTTTTTGGATAAAGTGTTTTTCCAATTGGGACCAAAATAACTGTGCCAGTGGTTTTTGGGAAAGCCCTCCAAGGTGAGAGTAAATCTCACGAGAATCATAGATTAGTTTTGAATGCTTTTTATGGCTTGCAATTGATGGAAGAGAGTATAAATCACCTGCAATCAAAACATCTGCAAATTGGTTTTGAATAATTGATTTAGATTTTTTGTAAAACTTAAAAAACTTAGTAAATCCTTTTTTGTTTTTAGGAACATCAATATGAAACAAATTTGCTTTTTTATATTTGGTATTTTTTGAAGGTTGAGCATCTATTACCCACGCATTATTTCCACTTTCTAAAATTGAATCGACCATATTAATACATCGTGCATCTTGAAAGAAATCACCAAAAAAAACTACACCAACTGTTTTAGACATTTTGAACCAATCTTTTGATTGTTTCAAGAAGAAGTATCTCTTGTGATTCCCAGTTGAATTTAGTCTCAAACATTTTTCTACCCTCAGAGTTAACATTGGTCGAATTTTTTAAAACATTTGAAATTACGTTTACAAGGGAATCTATATTTCCTGCTTCATAAAATGAGCACCACTTTTCTGAATTTGTTAATTGTTGTGTAGGTGGTAAATTTGATGAAACAATATGCATCCCACACGCTGCATATTCGAAGACTTTGGTTGGAATATTGTGTTGAAATTTTCGAATATTTTGTAGAGGAACAATCCCAACTGAATTACTTGAAATTACTTTGGAAATTTTGGTGTGTTCCACCGAGCTTATAAAGTTAACATGTTTGGTGATATTGAGCTTTTCCGTTAACTGTTTTGCTTCAATTTCTTCTTCATTTTTTGTAAACCAACCAATTAGGTTTAGGGTGATTTTGGGGAAATTATTTTTCAGCAAACTTATAGCATGTATTAAATCAAATATTCCCCTCTCCTTTATTAGTTGACCATGGTAGACTAATGATTGGTTGTTGCGTTTTGAAATGTAATCATTAAAAATTGAAAGATTGGGATAATTAAACAACTGCAATGTTTTGAATTTTTTGCAATAGAAAGATTCTAGCCAATTATCTGTTGTAATTACTAAATCGATATCCTTTGAATTTACCCATTCGGTCCATTTTATATATTGAGAAACTATCCAATTCTTTATCCAAAAAGAAGAAGATAATTCTTTCACCATGTTCACCCAATCTTCAGCAGGATCATAAATCACTTTTGTTTTATTTTGTTTTTTGTAGAATGTTGCCAATGAAAGAAAATAGGGATGGTTAGCAATAACTACATCTGGTTTCAAAATATTCAACTGGTTAACATACCACTGCATTCTCTCCTGTCGGTGTGTTATGTTTTTTTCTATACCGATATGTTTGGGGTTATTATCAATATTTGGGAATATTGGGTTGATGATATAAACTTCACCAATTTCAGCAAGTGATTTACCTAGTTTGTAGTACAGTCTATCATCATTTTTGGTTACGTTTTGGGTAAGAATACAAATTTTCATTAATACATTAGGCTTCTTTTTCTTTCAAAACATAATTATAGGATATAAATCCAAACAATCCTACTAGTACTAATTTTCCGAAAAACATATTATGAAGAAGTATAAAATACCAAATTAAAATTGCTATACAAAAACAGGTGAAAATTATTGCAATTTTTTTCCATTCCCAGAACAGGGGATAAAATCTCTTTACAATAAAATATTGCAAAACTGCCATGAACATATATCCAACGAGTGTTGCCCATGCAGCACCCTTCCAACCAAAATGCTGAATTAAAATTATATTGCTAATAATATTTACAAGTGCTGCAAATCCTGTAATTATTGGAATCCATTTGGTTTTTTTATGGATATAAATCCCTGCAAGTTGAATTGTAAAAATCCCTAAAAATACATATGCCATTTGAACTACAGGAACAATTGAAACCGAATGCCAATATTCACTTCCGAGAAAGGATTTCCCAAAAACTTCAAACTGAATAAACTCCTTGATAAATAATGTAGTTGTTAACACAACAAACAAAGCTATAGTTATAAACCATGTACCCACTTTCATAAATGTTTTATATGAGTCTTCTTCTTTTGCTTTTCCTAAGAAAAAGGGTTGCCATGCAAATTTAAAAGCCATGGTAACAATCAACATTGATATACCAAGTTTATACCCTGCACTATAAATTCCCACTGCTGTTTCATCCAACATCCACTTTAGAATATACCGGTCAATTAGTTCATTTACCATATTGGCAAGTCCTGCTGGAAGATAGGGAATTGCAAAAAGAAGCATTTCAGATTTTAGTTGCTTATTGAAGCTCCAAGTTTGGTGTTTTAAACTATAAATTAGTAGAAGAATTGTGATTACTGCAGAAGCAATCAAATTGCTTATAAATATATATTCAATACCTAATTTTTGGATGCCTATCCACCAAACATTTAGGGCTAAAATTATTCCTACATTAATGAATTCAATAGATACAAACATGGTAGCTTTATTTTGCATCCGTAGCAAAATTTTGGGCAATGTAGAAAGTGCATCAAAAAATAAAATACCCACTGCTAAAAGAATGAGCTGTTTATTTTCTATACCTATTGAAAATTTTGAAATAGATGGAACGAAAAAATAAATTATGAACGAAAATACTATTGAAATTCCTGCAATCCATAACCAACTAGTGGAAAAGACTGCTTGCTTTTTGGAATCATTTTCTTCCATTCCATAAAATCTGAGCATTGCACTATCCATGCCATGAATAAAAAATACATTTGCAAATGAAATAAGCACAAAAACTAAGGACACAATTCCATAATCATGTGCGGGAATTGTATTTGTGTAGAGTGGAATTAATAAAAAATTTACTAACCGAGCTGCGACATGCCCCAGTCCATAAATTAATGATTGTTTTCCGAGTGATTTAATCGATGACATTCAAAATCCTTAATAATGATGAAACGAAACTAACCTCGAATTTCTTTTGAGTACACTTTTCGGATAGAAACACGAGAGCCAAATTCTTCTTTAAAACGAATAAGCGATTCACTTGGTGTAAGTGGATTTTCTGCTTTTGGTTCATGTGAAATCCCAAAATCTAAATGAATATACTCTCTATCATATGCCCATTTAATAACTTCAATTATCTGCAATGTTGAAGGATGAAGGTCTAAATAATTATAATCTATCATATTATAAAAAATAATTCCTACACGCGAATTCGCATGAAACATCAGGGTTCCCCCAACTGGTATTTCATTGGAATACATCATCAATAAATTAAACGAATTTGGAAACAGTTTATCTAATTTTTCTAACTCAGCTAAACTGTGTGTTGGGTTTGAGTCATGCCGTTTTTTATTCTCAGCTAAAATTGGATAAAACTGATCAAATCGTTTATTCCATTGAAACGAAATATTGTATTTTTCAATCAGTTTTTTGTAAAACCCCCCTGTCCTATTCTTTAACTTATAGATTGATTTTATATGTGAAGAAGCATCCATGTTCAAATCAATAATACTTGAAATATAGTGTTCTTTGATATAATATCCATTCCAAATCATTGCATATTCTATAGATTCATCTTTCGTAGAATGGTATGGCAATTGAGTTGGAATCAGTGAAATGGCAGTAAAATTATTTTCAATGCAGTAGTTATCTACTAGTTCAAGAATTTGTGTGCAATCTGAGTAAGAAAGTTTATTGTAGATAAATCCACCAAAACTTGCACCTGGGTGTGAAGAAAGTACTTTTTGGGTGTTATTAATCTCTGCAGCGGGGAATAATGCAATAATTTTTCCGCCTTTTTCAAAAATTAATGAGTGATCATAAAATTCTCTATGAATATGATAACTTAAAAATTTTCTATAATTAAAGATTGTACCATTTGTGGAATTTGTAACAAAATAATCCCACATTTCATAATCGGTAGATGTTAATTTTCTACAATTTATTTTCACTTACTCAATATGTTACTCATATCGGGAAATTTACAGCATTTTTGATGTACAAATTGGAGTAAATTTTAAGATATTTAAGTAAGGGATTTCTCTAAAAATGAGCCAAATAAAAAATATTCATGCAAGACAAATTTTAGATTCACGTGGAAATCCAACGGTAGAAGTTGATGTTTTTTTGACAGATGGAACATTGGGGCGAGCATCGGTTCCAAGTGGTGCTTCAACGGGAGAACATGAAGCAGTAGAGTTGCGAGACAATGGGTCTACCTATATGGGCAAAAGTGTCCTGCAGGCAGTTGAAAATGTAAATTCCCTAATTGCACCAGCCATTATTGGAAAGCATGTAAATGATTTTAAAGATATAGATACAACTATGATTCAGCATGATGGAACTCCAAATAAAAGTAAATTTGGTGCTAATGCAATTTTAGGAGTATCCATGGCAACAGTTAGAGCTGGGGCAATTTCAAACAATCTTCCACTGTATCAATATTTGCATTCAGGAAATGAATTTATCATGCCAATCCCAATGATGAATATTATAAATGGTGGTAGTCATGCAGATAATAATGTTGATATTCAAGAATTTATGATTTTCCCTGCGGGGGCATCCACATTTAGTGAGGCTTTACAAATGGGAACAGAAACATTTCATCACCTTAAAAAAGTCCTTTCGCAAAAAGGATTAAACACAGCTGTAGGTGATGAAGGTGGATTTGCTCCAAACCTTAGATCAAATGAAGAAGCAATTGAAGTTATATTAACTGCAGCAGAAAAAACTGGGTATAAAATCGGAGAAGAATTATTTATTGCTCTTGATGTTGCCTCCAGCGAGATATATAATTCTAACTCTCAAAAATATGAGTTAAAATCGGAGAACAGATCTTTAAATTCGGAAGAAATGATTGATTATTATGCTAACTTATGTTCAAAATATCCAATAATTTCCATTGAAGATGGCTTAGATGAAAATGATTGGAATGGATGGCAAAAAATGCAAAGTCAATTAGGAGATAGCGTTCAATTGGTTGGGGATGATTTAACGGTCACAAATCCCGTAAAACTACAAAAAGCTATTGATGAAAAATCAATGAATGCAATTTTGATTAAATTAAACCAGATTGGAACGGTTACAGAAACTCTTCAAACCGTAGAATTAGCAAGAAATGTTGGATTTGGTGCAATTATTTCTCATAGGTCTGGAGAAACAGAAGATACAACAATTGCAGACTTTGCGGTTGCCACAGGGGTCGGACAAATTAAAACTGGGTCAATATCACGGACTGATAGAATAGCAAAATATAATCAGTTGATACGCATAGAAGAACAACTTGGCGATAAGGCTAAATTTGCAAATCGGAGCTTTTTAGGTTGAAAAAATACCGCAAAAAACAAAAAAATAAAATCAACAAAATGTATGTGTTTTTTGCGGTTACTATTTTTTGTTTAATCCCTATTGTTTTTAATGATATGGGATTAATAACCATGTTTAAGTTAAAAAAAGAACAAGCATCTATCATTAATGATATTGATCAGTTAATTGCAGAAGAAAAATGGTTAACAGATGAAATATCAAAATTGAAAACGGATGATAATTATATTCAACAAATTGCTAGAGAAAAATTTCACATGGTTAAACCAAATGAAAAAGTTTTTCGGGTTATAGATAATAGAAAAATTAATGACGAATAAAAAAGAATACGCAACAATTGTTGGATTACTCGCAGGCATGTTGCTTATTTGTATAACTATCCTTAACCGTGGAGGAAGTTTATGGATGGTATTAGATTGGAATGCCATGTTTTTAGTGTTAGGCGGAACACTTTCTGCTGCAATGATAAACTTTCCTTTTTCTGCAATTTTAAGAATTAAGAACACCATTGTACATGCCTTTAACAATTATGAAGAAAGCATTGAAGGCATTATAAACATCATTGTTGATGCTGGAAATGTTCGAAGAAACAAGGGATTAAGAGGCCTTGAAAAATATTTGCCAAATATTCAATATTCTTTCTTGCAAACGGGTTTAGATTTGGCAATTAATGAAAATGATGCTAAAAAACTAGAAAGAGTATTAAACCTTGAACTTGAAAATATGATTAACCGGCACGAGGAAGATCATGATATATTATTATTTTTGGGAACGTATTCTCCAGCATTTGGTCTAATTGGAACAATTATTGGCCTGATTGTGATGATGCATGGTGGATTTACTCAAAATCATTCATATTTAACATTTAATGTTGCTCAAAGTTTTTCAAAACTCCTAAGCGGAATGGGGCTTGCGATGACAACAACTTTATATGGCATCATTTTAGCAAATCTTTTCTTTTTTCCTATTGGTGGAAAGCTTAAACGATTAACTGCAAACAAAATTTTAGTAAAACGACTCATGATTGAGGGAATTCTTAGCGTTCATTCAAATGATCATCCTATACAAATCCGTGAAAAACTTGCAACATTTTTACCTGAGTCTAAACGCGAAAATATTCTATGAGTAACAAGTTCAGTTTTAAACAATACTGGCTTGCAACTTATGCTGATGTAATTACCTTGCTTTTAACCTTCTTTATTCTTGGAATTGTTGTAATTTCAACTGGTAGCACAACCATATATAAAGAAATTGAAGTTTTACTTACGAAAAATAAATACATTCTTGAAAACAACATAAAGCATTTAGATAATATTTTGATTCATCAAGATACAAAAGGAATTAGAATTACAATACCATCTGGAAAACTATTTGACGAAAATAGTGCAAGCATAAAATCGATTGGCAAACAAACTCTAATTGAAATTAGTAATGAAATGATAAGTACTGAACTTTTTACTACAGATATTGAAGAAAACAATCCATTATTGTTTGACCAATTACAAAAACAAAACAAGACGTTGTTAATTCGAATTCGAGTTGAGGGTCACACAGATAATCAAACAATTTTAGGTGGTAAATATAAAACCAATTTAGAGTTATCCTCAGCTAGAGCAGTAAAAGTAGCAGACTTTTTATCTCAAAATCTTGATATTTCATCTGAAGTTTTCTCTGCAGAAGGAAGAAGCAAATTCGAACCAATTGCTACAAACACAACCGAAGAGGGAAGAGCTTTAAATCGACGCGTTGAACTGTATATTGATGCTGATATTGTTGATTTGTAAAAAATAATTCGTATATTCTCCTAAGAATTTTCAGGAGATTTAAACCGTGTCCCGGCTATTATCCTTGATTTTTATTGCTGGATTGTTATTTCCAGCATTTGAAAATATTGAAAAGTCGCATTCATTAAACATTATTCAAAGTAACCGTAACTTTGAGAAATTCCTGTATTCTGCAAAAACCACCCTACCCTTTATCCAAAATTATTTAATAGTAAATCAGGTTGCAGTTCAAAAAAAGTGGATATCAAATCAAATAAATCTTCAAATTGCATTATGTGGAGACCAGCTTTATAAAGAAACATTTGGAGAGTTAGGATTTATCAAATCTTTTTACAATTTTCAAATTGGCGGTTCTGTTTCATTATTTAATGTGGATATAAAAAATTATGAAAGTTTAAAACAATTTTCTATAAATTTTCTATCAACACATAAGATATCAAAAAAATTTAATACCGAGTTACATTTAAGAAATATATCAACGTTTTACTCAAATGAATTTAAAAATGATATTCCCCAAATCCTCAAACTATCATTTGATTATACCCCTTCACCTAAACATAAACTAAACTATTTAATTGAAAAAGACACATTGTTTCCAGTTAAACAAACCATTTTTTATTCAGTTGAAGTGATAAAGAATATTAACTTGTTAAGTGGGTACTGTGGAGAACCTTCAGAAATATATTTTGGACTAACAACACTTATAAATAATTTAGAATTTTCTTCAATCAATTTTATTCACCCTGTTTTGGGTTTAACCTACTCGATTTCATTTTCGTATGCAAAATAAACTGTTCTTGGTTGCTCTTAGTTTTTTGTTATCACAAAACAGCCCATCAAACTCTGACCCTGAAGATTATACCACAGATGTTGATGAGGTTAGTCAAATTAGCTTCGAACAGAATAATTGTAGAATACGAGTTCAACCTGAAGACATAGATGAAAAATGGTACTATTTGCAAATCTTGAAATTCAATCGAATTATCGCAGGTTGGAGGATAGACAAAATTGCCGAAGAAAAAGAATTTTCTAATAAGAAATTCAGCTTTTCTTGGATTAACCCAAAATCTAAATTTTTATTGGGCAATGTTAAGGTTGAATTAGGACAAGGGCATTTGTTTTCATCAAAATATGGTCGTATTAAATCTTATGAAAATATTATTCAGATTGCAAAACAAAAGCAAATTATTAATATTGACTTATCATCGTACTCCAATGATGATATGTATGGAGCATATTATCAATATCACATTAAGTCATCATTCATATCAGATTTCATAATAACAGATCAACTAAAATTTGCTTCTCTTAGATGGAAAAATATTCCATTTGATTTAAGACTCACTACAGTCTCAATGAATAAAAATTTATCTACAAGTCTGGTAAATGAGTTTTCATTTGGCAATATTATCCTTAACAGTGAAATTGTTTTTCAATCACCTGGAATGTCCTTTATAATGAATGGTTATATTGACAAACCAACATTTAAATGGTTGATTCAAAAAAGAGTTCTAAGCTCTAATCATGCAAACATGTTTGGTAAACCTTATACAACTTTGGGTGGAAAAAATGAGAAAGGTTTGATTATTGCATATTACCTTAAAACAAACAAAATAATCTGGTCTGGATGGCTAGATGTATATTCCCAGATGCAAAATTATGAAAGCCAACCTCTACTCAGAGGAAGCGATTATTATTTTGGTGTAAAATATAATTTTAATTCCAATCACCTATTGGAGCTTAGATTAAGAACTAAAAACAATTTAGAATCAACCATAATTACAGAGAACGATTTAGAAAACCAATATTGGGAAATAATAAAGAAAAATAAAATTTCAGTAAAATATAAAAACCCGAGAACCTCAACAACATTACAGTACAATACTATTACATCAAAACTGAGAAAAAATGAAAAGGGATTGTTGGTTGGTTTCTCAATGGATGTTTATGAAACTAGTCAGAAAAAATTTATTGGTGGGTTTAATGTCTATAAAACAGATAGCTGGGATTCTAGAATGTATATATACGAACCAGGTTTAAAGGGTGAGTTTAGAATACGAAGTTTTTATGATAAAGGGTATTCCATATTTAGTAAGTTTATATGGAATCCATCTCCAGTTATATTTTTGAGTGCAAGAATATCGTTAGACCATGCGTCGCATAATCAAACATATTTTCAGCAAAATGTGGCAGTTCAGATGGATATTGTTTTCTGAAGAATAATTAGAGTAATTTTCAACCATTAATGAAGCATCATTTTTCAACATTCATATTAATTATCTTGATAATATTGGGCAACATTGGGTTTGGACAGCAAACCAAAAATGTTAAAACCAAAGTTTATCAAATGAATGGAATTTCGTACATTTCTCTCAACGAGTTTGCAAATGTTCAAAATGTTCAAACTATTTTTTATGAAGATAAAGAAAAAATTGAACTCAGATTTCCAAAACATAAGTTAACCGTTTCTCCCCATTCATCTTTTATCAAGGTAAATGATGAAATTTTTCATTTATACTTACCTTCAGTATTTGATGGAAATGATTTTTTCTTGCCAGCTGAACCATTTCTAAGAATGTTGGTCAAAGCAGGTTTATCTAATTCGGTGTTTGATTCATCCGAAACATTTGTCATTACCGCAACCCCGTCATATAATATTCACAATATTGATGTCGTTAACAAGACAAATGGAACACTTATCAAAATAAAAACTTCGTCCTATTTCCCAAAACATGTAATTGCAGCCTCTGTTACTCGAGGGGGATGGCTAAATATTACTATTCCTGGTGCTTTTGCAGATTCTGTTAGTGTTGTATCGTCAGCTGTTACAAATCCTGTGGTTAAAACACGATGTATTCAATCTCCTGAATCAGCACAAATTTCATTATTATTGAAATCTAAGGTGGATGATTTTGATATTGAATCTTCTGAAAATGAAATCAGAATTTCATTAAGAGTAGAAATGGCTGAAAATGCAAATCGAATTAAAGAAATGCGAACCAAATGGTTACTTGATACAATTGTAATTGATGCAGGGCATGGAGGCAAAGATCCCGGTGCAGTTGGTAAAACAGGGCTTCAGGAAAAAACAGTTACTCTTGATATTTCTAAAAAACTGGGAAAACTTATTGAGCGAAATATGGGTGTTAATGTCGTTTACACTCGAGATGAAGACGTATTCATTCCACTAAAAAAACGCACACAAATAGCCAATGAATCTGGTGGTAAAGTATTTATCAGCATTCATGCAAACGCAACACCTCATAGTCGGGGAGCAAAGGGGTTTGAAACCTACCTGTTACGCCCGGGTAGAACGCAAGATGCAATCGAGGTTGCTCAACGTGAAAATGAAGTAATTTCAATGGAAGAAGAATACCATGAAAGCTATGAAAAGTTATCGAATGAAAATTTAATTTTAGCAACAATGGCTCAAAGTTCATTCATGAAAGAAAGTGAATATTTAGCAGCAACAATTCAACGTGAATTGGACAAAAATTTAACATCACCTAATCGAGGTGTAAAACAAGCTGGATTTCATGTATTAGTGGGTGCTTCTATGCCTAATGTGCTTATAGAGGTTGGATTCTTAACTAATAAATCAGAAGCCAATTTGTTAGGGAAATCTAGTTATAGATTAAAGATTGCAAAAGCTATTTTTACTGCGTTAGTTGAGTTTAAAAATAAATATGAAAGTGCGCTAATTAGTGGTGATTAATTCGAGTTCTCCTATTGGAGTTTTTGATAGTGGTCTAGGTGGATTAACGGTCTTGAAAGCATTGCATCACCACTTTCCCAATGAATCATTTATTTATTTTGGTGATACAGCCCATGTTCCGTACGGAACGAGGAGTGAGAAAACGGTTCAACATTATTCACGAGAAATAACCAATTTTTTAGTACACCACAATGTAAAGATGGTCGTTATTGCATGCAATACTGCTTCTTCGGTTGCACTTCCAATTTTAGAAAAAGAATTTGATATCCCAATAGTTGGTGTTGTGAAACCAAGCGTACAAAAAGCAATGGATTTAACTAAAAACGGAAAAATTGGTGTTATTGGAACCCGTGCAACGATTAATTCGCATGTGTATTTGGAATTATTTCAATCGCTTAACGCAAATTTGGAAATTTTCGAAAAAGCATGTCCATTGTTTGTTCCAATTATAGAAGAGGGGTGGTCTAATACTGCTGTGGCCGAACAAATTGCTCAAACATATTTGGAACAACTCAATCAACATGATATTGATACACTGGTTCTTGGATGTACGCACTACCCTATAATCGAACAAACAATCAATAAAATATTTTCGAATAAAATTGTATTTGTCGAATCTGGTGACGCTATTGCAGATACTATTTTTCAATTCATGAAAACCAAACAAATTGTAAACATGAACTCCTCTCCAGGCAAAACTCGATATTTCGTTACAGATTATCCTCAAAAATTTGATGATTTAGGAAGTCAATTTTTAGGAAAAAAAATATCAAATGTTGAACTAGTTTCTTTAATGTAATGAATTCAATACAGTACCTTCTGTCTATAGAACCCAAAGGAATTAAGCTTGGTTTAGAGCGAACCTTTCAGTTAATGGAAGCATGTGGCTCGCCACATAAAAATCTTCCATGTATTCAAGTTGTGGGTACAAATGGAAAAGGGTCTACATCTGCGATGATAGCAAGTATTTTCAAAACTGCAGGATATAAAGTAGGGTTGTTTACATCTCCTCACTTAGTACATGTAAATGAAAGAATCCGAATCAACGGTGTTTCTATTTCCAATAAAGTAATAGATGATTTTATTCAAAGGACTAAAGACGATATTGAACGAATTGATGCCTCTTTTTTTGAAGTGTTGACAACACTTGGGATGTGGTATTTCCAACGAGAAAAAGTAGATATTGCCATATTAGAAACTGGACTTGGAGGACGTTTTGATAGTGTGAGTGTGTGCAACCCAAGTTTACTTGTTTTTACTCCCATTTCGTTAGACCATGTCGAAATTTTAGGTGATAGTTTAGAAAAAATTACCATAGAAAAGGCAGGAGCAATTCGTAAAAATGTTAAATGTATTTCAGTGAAGCAACAACTTGTTGCTCAAAACATTTTAACTAACACCGCAAAAGTTCAAAATGCTGAAATGAAATTTGTAGAATTATCCAATAATACTTGTTCCCAAGTTTCACTTAAAGGTAACCATCAGCTTCAAAATGCTCAACTAGCCAAAGAGGCATGTTTATCATTGAACCAGTTTACTATTTCTGAGGATAATATTTCAACCGGACTACAAAATGTGGTTTGGCCCGGAAGATTTCAAATTATTCAAAATAATCCGTTTGTAGTTTTTGATGTGGGACATAACAAAGATGGAATTATTTGTTTCTTAAATGAATTTTCAAAAACTCAATCAGATAATAAAACCCTCATTTTATCCGTTCAATCTAGGAAAAACATTTCAGATATTGTTCCTCGAATCGAAATGGAATTTGATACCATTGTTTGCTCCCAAACCAATAACAAGCATAGCATGGATGCAACAATTTTAAAAAGCTATTTCAGCGATGACCCTTCAATTGTTTGTGAGCCAAACTTAAATAAAGCTATCAGAAGTAGTTTAAGCAATTCCTCATCAAATGACAGCATTGCAATTGTAGGATCTCATTACATGGGGAGTGCTATACAAGACGTTTTTGAAATATCTTTTGATTAAATACGAAAAAAGTGTAAATTTTGATAGAGGGAAGCATCCTCTTTAACTCTTTACATTTTCAAAAATTATAATTAGTCAACCTTTTTTAATAATCATAAGGAAAATATGGATACTAGCGAACTACAGGCGTTAACTGTAAAAGAATTACAAAAATTTGCTCAATCATTGGGTGCAGCAGATTTCTCAGGACTAAGAAAACAAGATTTAATTAAATTAATTTTAGAATCTCAAGCCAAGAAAAATGGCAATATTTATGCATCAGGAGTGTTAGAAGTAATGCAAGACGGCTATGGATTTTTGCGCTCACAAGATTATAGTTATCTTCCAGGTCCAGATGATATTTACGTTTCTCATTCTCAAATAAAACGATTTAGGTTACGTACTGGGCATAGAATTTCAGGTCAAGTTCGACCACCAAAAGACAATGAACGATTTTTTGCCCTTCTAAGAGTAGAAACTGTCAATGGTATTGCGCCAGAAGAATCTAAAGGGCAGGTGCATTTTGATAATCTTACACCCCTTTATCCTGAAGAAATTATTAAATTAGAAACTGCAGGTAAAGAATATTCCACTCGAATTATTGACATGTTATCGCCTATTGGAAAAGGACAACGGGGGTTAATTGTCTCACAACCGAAAACAGGTAAAACTATATTGCTTCAAAAAATTGCAAATGCAATTACTACAAATAGTCCTGATATTAAACTAATAATTTTGTTGATTGATGAGCGACCTGAAGAAGTTACAGATATGGCACGCAGTGTTGAAGCTGAAGTTGTGGCATCTACGTTTGACGAACCAGCAGATCGACACGTGCAAGTGGCTGACATGGTAATTGAAAAAGCAAAACGGGAAGTGGAAGCAGGTAGTGATGTTGTCATTCTTCTAGATTCTATCACTCGTTTAGCCCGAGCATACAATACGGTTATTCCGCATAGTGGAAAAATACTTTCGGGTGGTGTGGATTCTAATGCGCTTCATAAGCCAAAACGATTTTTTGGTGCTGCAAGAAATGTTGAAGGTGGCGGTAGTTTGACCATTATTTCCACAGCCTTGATTGATACAGGTAGTAGAATGGATGAAGTCATTTTTGAAGAATTTAAAGGTACAGGTAATATGGAACTGGTTCTAGATAGAGAACTTAGTGACCGTCGTGTGTATCCATCAATTGATATCAATCGTTCTTCTACCAGAAGAGAAGATAAATTGCTGGGGAGAAAAGACCTAACTAGAATTTGGTTGCTGAGAAAATTGTTTAATGAAATGACCAATGTAGAAGCGATGGAATTTCTATTAGATAAACTTTCAAGAACCAAAAGTAATCGTGAATTTTTAGATACAATGAGCTCATAAAGGAACACATGTTTACTGATAGAATAAATAGAATTCAGCCATCTGCAACATTACAGATGACAGCAAAAGCAGCCGAGCTTCGTGAAGCAGGAGTGGATGTAATTAATTTAAGTGTGGGCGAACCCGATTTTCCAACACCTTCAAATATTCAAGAAGCTGGTAAAAAAGCTATCGATTTAGGATATACCCGATATACACCAGGCCCCGGAATGCTTCCGCTTAGGAAGGCAGCCTCAGAAAAAATGGCTCGAGATAATAACTTACAATATTCACCCGACCAAATTATAATTTCATGTGGTGGAAAACATTCTTTATATAATGCTTGCCAGGTTCTGTTTCAAACAGGTGATGAAGTTATTATTTTTTCACCCTATTGGGTATCATTTCCAGATTTTGTATCAGTAACAGGTGCAACACCCGTATTTGTTGATACTAATCCTGAGAAACAATTTGAACCATTTTTTGAACAATTAGAATCTAAAATTAATGCAAATACAAAAGGAATTATTATTAATTCCCCTTCAAACCCAACAGGAGGTGTTTGGAGTGATGAAGCTGTATTAAAAACTGTGGAATTAGCAAAAAAACATGATATTTGGGTGTTTTCAGATGAATGTTATGAACAACTGACGTATGATAAACCATTCACAAGTACAGCTACATTGGATTCTAATTATGATAAAATTTTAACGTTTCAATCATGTTCAAAAACCTATGCAATGACTGGGTGGCGAATAGGTTATACAGCAGGGCGACAAGATGTAATAAAAGCAATGTCTAAATTACAAGGACAGAGTACATCCTGCCCCAACTCTATTGCGCAATATGCAGCAATTGAAGCTCTTACGGGAGATCAATCCTGTATTACAGAAATGCGAGATGCATTTAAAACTCGTAGAGAGCTAATTGTGAGTAGGTTAAATGATATAAATGGAATTTCTTGCTCAAATCCTGGTGGAGCATTTTATGTTTTCCCTAAAATGTCGTATTTTTGGGGCCGGTCTTTTGAGGGTAAAACAATACTTTCATCAAATGATATGTCAATGTATTTACTTGAAGACCAATTTGTTGTGTCAGTTGCAGGTGAAAGTTTTGGTGCAAATGACCACGTTCGTTTCTCGTATGCAGCATCAGAAGCTGAGCTAAATAGAGCAATGGATCGTTTAGAAATAGCATGTGAAAAATTAGATTAATAAGAAGAGGTTAGGAAATGAAAAAAGGTATTCATCCAGAATATAAATTAGTAAAAGTGCATTGTGCGTGTGGAAACACATTTGAAACTCGTGCAACTGTTGACGCTATCAATGTTGAAATTTGCAGTGAATGTCATCCATATTTCACTGGAAAACAAAACTTGATTGATACTGCTGGACGTATTGAAAAATATATGCAAAAATATAATCTAACTGAAGAAAAACAGAAATAGATTAATAACATAGACGTTAAGCGGTTCCAAGAAATACTTTGGATCCGCTTTTTGTTATGAAATATATTTTTCGACACATATTATTAATACTATCAAAATCTGCAGTTCTTGTTGGTGGGCAGGCAGTGATTGAAGGCGTTATGATGCGAGTTCCCGGTGCATATGCAACAGCAGTGCGTGATCCAAAGGGTGAAATTCAAATTGATAAGCATGATTTTGTTTCGTTAAACGAAAAGAAGAAATACTTAAAACTTCCTGTCTTACGTGGGATGATAGGTTTATTTGAAGCCATGAAAATTGGTTTTTCAACATTGCAATGGTCAGCTGATATTGCGATGCCTGAAGAAAAAGAAAAATCAAATTCGTTTGTGGATGGTCTGTTGACATTTGTTTCAGTTGGGTTTGCTATTGGTTTATTTTTTATTGCCCCTATTGGTTTAGCAACATGGCTGTTTGAAAAAGATCAAGAGCCATTTTTCTTTAATATTATTTCGGGTGCAGTTCGCATAACATTTTTTCTAGTTTACTTACTACTAATCTCACTTATGAAAGATGTTCGTCGATTATTTCAATACCACGGAGCAGAACATAAAACCATTTTTGCATTCGAGGCAGGCCGAACATTAAATCCAGATAGCACCCGGGATTTTACAACATTTCACCCACGGTGTGGAACCAGCTTTCTATTTATTATCATGATAGTGGCTATTCTTACGTTTGCTGTGTTAGATTCTATAATTATTTATTTTATCGGTGAAATTACCGTGTGGATGCGACTTGTTTTACACATTCCTTTTATTCCACTTGTTGCGGGCTTGGGATATGAGGTTCTCAAGCTCACTGCAAAACATCGAGATAATGTTATATTTCGTGGATTATCCCAACCCGGATTATGGCTTCAACGCATTACTACAAAAGAGCCAGACGATGAACAATTAGAAGTAGCAATTACTGCCCTTAAATCTGCTTTTGGTGATAAACTCCAAGATTATGAAGGCAAAAAACATGTGGCAGAGGCAATAGGATGATAGATAAACTCCAACAAGTAATTCAGCATCATATTGAAATTGCAGAACAAATGAGTCAACCCGATGCAATGTCCGACATGAAAGCCTTTACTGCAATGGCACGTGAGCATAATAGTTTAAATGATGTAGTTGAGCAGGCGAAAATATATATTGCCAAGCACGAACAACTTCAAGAAGATTTGGAAATTTTACAAGGCAATGATGATGAACTCAAAGAATTAGTAAAAGACGAAATTGGCGAGCTCAAAGAAGAATTAGCTGCAATGGAAGAAACATTAAAAATTATGCTCATTCCAAAAGATCCAAACGATGATAAAAATACAATTTTAGAAATAAGGTCAGGCACAGGTGGAGACGAAGCTGCTCTCTTTGCAGGAAATTTATTGCGTATGTACACCCGTTTTGCTGAGCGAAGAACGTGGAAATCAGAACTACTCAGTTTAAACGAAAACGAGGGGGGAGGCATTAAGGAAGCTGTGCTCTCTATTGTTGGTGAATCTGCGTATGGTACCCTTAAATTTGAATCGGGTGTGCATCGAGTACAGCGAGTTCCGGAAACCGAATCGAGTGGTCGTGTGCATACTAGCGCTGCAACGGTTGCCGTGCTACCCGAAGCAGAAGATGTGGATGTTGACATCAATGAAGGTGATTTAAAAATTGATACCTATCGAGCATCGGGTGCTGGTGGACAACATGTGAATAAAACCGAATCAGCGATTCGAATTACGCATAACCCATCTGGGTTAGTCGTCACTTGCCAAGATGAATCCTCTCAGCATAAAAATCGTGATAAAGCCATGAAGGTCTTACGCTCTCGTTTATTGGAACAGGAAATTGAACGGCAACAAAGTGAGCGTGCAACTGCTCGAAAATCGATGGTATCCACTGGTGACCGATCTGCCAAAATTCGCACCTATAATTACCCCCAAGGCAGGGTAACAGACCACCGCATTAATCTAACTTTGTATAAACTGAATGAAATTACCGATGGTGATTTAAACGAAGTGATTGAAGCTCTTCAGCTAGAAGAACAAAAAGTTCGCTTGGAAGAAGCCTAAAACTGGTAAACACCTAATCTCCCCAAACTGGTAATACACCTACAGCAAGTTCTACCCAAATAGTTAAAAACCCCAATACAATAACTGACACAACAAATTTTCTGTATTTTAATGGGATTATTTTAATCACCAATACAAGCAAACTACCCATGCTAATAAGAAGAATTGCCATGATACAAAAATCAACGACATCCCAATTAATATGCGTCGTATATTGCATTGCAATAAGTGGGATAAGTAGAAATATTACTAAGGATAACAGAACTAAATAGGTAGGGTTGCCTTTAAAAAAACTCACTGACTCTTTTAATTATAAACGATAAATTGAAAATTGTTAAATCGTTCATCATTAATAATTAACCATTAACCATTTTAGGGTTCGGTGGAGTGGGGGTTATAAAGCAAATCACTTTGATTAAAAATAGTTAACACCAAATTTGAAATTTATTGATGAAGGAAATGTTTGATAGGATATAGAAAAATTAAACTTTTTAAATGTTGAACCAAGACCACCTTCAAATGTAACGCCAGTTTCTTGAGAATCTGAAGGCGCATCTACATAATAAAAACCTAATGATCCTAAAATATAAGTATCATCGTGAAATTCCCAAAAGGTTCGTTTATTCGAGTAACCAACTCCGCCAAAAAGAAACATATTGTTTTCTAACCCATATGTAATTCCACCAATTAAGGAATAATAATCTGATTCTTCACCATAATAATCATCACCCCAATCAATTGAATCCCAATACGAAATATTTGAATAATAATCATCTTCAATATAAGATGAATATTTTAATTGAGATGCAATATGCCCATAAAAAGACATATTATTTTTTTGAACTAAACCACCAAAAAGAGAAAATTGACCAATTGAACTAATGCCACCTCCAACAAACGAAAAATTATTACCAAATGAGTATGAAAAGATTAAAATTAATATCAAAAGGTTTTTCATTGTTAGCTCCTATTTTGTTGTTTTTGCTGTTCTATATGCACCATAAAAATCACTTAGCCAAAATGTGAACGTAAAAGAACCAGATAAATAAAGGAGGAAATTATTTTCTTTTTCATATTGTTTGTAGGTTATGTAAGAAAGTAAACCAAATGAAAAAAAACTAATTACACCGTCTTTATGTCTGCCACAATAAAATCTTCCAAGACCTGGTATAATGGATAAACTCGTTGCCAATAACGCTTTTTTTGTAGGCATTGGATTTCTTGCTGGGGATAGTTTGTCAACCATCCTATCATCATCCCAATAATTGGCGCTATAAGTATTACTATCAAAATATTTTTTTGCCGAATTATTACAACGAACAATTCTATCAATTCCTTTTACAACGCCCCAATAAGTATTATTATTAAAAACTGACAAGGCAAAAAAATTAGAACACGATGGATAAAATTGACAATTGAGGTTTTCATTAGAATAAGAATGAATTTGCCATTTTCTAATTGCTTTGATGAAAATGCTTTTATCAAACGATAATGATTCATAAAAAATTAATGAATCAACAGGAACATCATAATATTTTGCATATGGTATTTGTTTTTCCTGTGCAAATAGATGATACTGACTCATTATCAAAACGACAAAAAAAGCGATTTTCAATTATGCACCAGTCGCCATCAAGACAAGTCCAGCCAACATTAATAAAACACAGACAACTCCACCATCGCCGCCACTTGGTTTTTTATAAGCAAGCGAACCAGTTTTGTCATTAGTGTATGGTTCAAAATCTGCATTTATTTTATATATTGAATTTTCAGGTATTAAATGTGTAATAGTTTGATTATCCATATGGTTGATAACATCAAAAGAAAATTCTGGAAATGAACCACCAGTTGGTAAAAATGCATCAATAGGGTAAACAAAATAACCTGCTTGGGCTAAATCTTCACCGGAATATGAACCATAATAACCAGCGGTTTTAAAATCTAAAGTGATGTATTGAAAACTATTTATTATTGGCTCAATAACTTTACCGTCCCTTTTTAATATAAAGTTTTCAACATCAGATTTAAATTCATAATCACGGTTAGCGTAATATGAAGTTCCAGCATATCCTGCTGCTGCTGCACCACAAGCATTTGCTGTTGCACTTGCTGATGTTTCACCAGTTGTTGGTTCAATTAATATTGATACGACAGGTTTAAACTGACCAACGCTTGAAGTCCAGTTTTTTAAATCAGAGAACACTTCTTCTGATTCATCGGAACCACTACTTGCACCTTCTCTTTTTGAAGCCATTCGCAAAGATTTTGCTTTTTGAGCATTATATTGATAAGGTGGGGTAATAAAAGTAATTTTGAACTTCCCGGCTTTTAACTGATAATCCTTATCGTGAAATTCATTCAAAGCAGCAGTTTCTAATGCGTCAAGAGGAAATCTATCTTTTGGCATAATTGGTAAAAGTTTTTTAGATAATGTAAGGCTTCCCTGACTTACAGTTGCAACTGCATTACTAATAATTTCATTTGCTTCAGTAATTATCACACTACCTGACAAACCAGGGCCAACAGACGAAAAGTCACCAAAGGTATTAATTCCCACCACCTGTCCAATCATATTAATTAAAGGACCGCCAGAATTTCCGGGGTTAATATTTACATCAGAAATAATTGTTTCTCTTTCGATATTACTGACAATTCCAGATGTTAAAGTTCTGGTTTGATTTAACGGACTTCCAATTGCGATTACTCTTTCACCAACATAAATCATCGTATCACTGGCTACGGCAATTAACAAACCTTCCAAATCCTTTACAAAGTCAGGGTGAATTGCCAATACAGCCAAGTCTTTCCTTTTATCTTTTTCTATTAATTTTGCGTTGATTCGTTGGTTGTCATCAATTTGAACACTGATGTTTTGAGAGTTTGATATCACGTGTTCATTTGTAAGAATCAAACCATTGATTTTGTCAAATAAAAATCCAGAACCGTGTCCGTTTCCAAATACTGTAAACACCTTGTCCTTTGTTTGGTTGAACATTTTTGCTTCTTCACTAACTCGTCTTTGCGCAAAAACAGTGCTAAAAACCAATAATAAGAATAGTATAGTTGTTTTTTTCATTTTTTTTTGTCCCCTTTTCATTAGTTTCAATTTTGCTTTATAACGAATAAACTCACGGGCAGCGTTAGCTGTCCGTGTGGAGTGGAGGTTAGATAGTAATTTCATTTTATTCATTTACAACCATTGATATGTTAACAGCCTTATATGAATTCTCATTTTTTGATCTATCGAAAGATTCTTGCACATAAAACTGAACTTTTAAACCAGGTGTTATTCGTTTTCTATTACCATTGAAGGAAAAGATTTTAAAATAGAAATCGTCACCATTTTCAGAAGTAATAAAGCCAGCTTTTCCATTCGGCAATATTGTTTTTATATTACCGTTATGTTTAGGTAGTTTTGAAAATTTATGTTTATCCCAAAATGGATTTAATTCTCTAAATAATCCTTTTGTATCTTTAACACTTTCAAGTGAAATATTCATCTCACTTGCTAATTTTGAAATCACTTCTGGTGTTTTCCAACCTTCGTTATTACGTAATGAGAAAGATAATAATAAATGTTTTTCAGCCATTTTTATATCGCCTTTTTTAAACAGGAATAATGCAGTATCATAATACAATTCCCATCTATAGCCAGGATCAGGTTGATTTACAGATGCAATACAGCCATCAATGATAAAATCTGATGCTTTATCAAAATTCTCATTTTTTGCATAAAGAACAGCAATGTCCCTATAAATAAACCAGTCGGTTTTGACCAAAGAGATGTAAATCAAATCTTCAATTGCTTTTTCAATATCACCTAAATGTCCTTCAGAAATAGCCTTTCGTCTTTTGAACCAAATTTCATCAGGGAAATGGGTCAATGCAGAACATGACAATTCAAGACATTTATCCCAATTCTCTAATTTTTCATGTGCTTTTGTAGTTTTTAAGAAATACTTCTCACGGTTTGATGGGATTGTAATATTTTTTCCATTTTTATTCATTTGAAATGGTTTTGCATTCAAGACATTCGGATTAATTTTATTAGACCATGATACTACTGCTTCCCACATTCCTTTTTTCTCACAAAAGTCCATTAATTTTAAAACAGTAAGTTGACGAAATACATCTTCATGTTTTGTGTCCGTTAATTTTAAAATACCATTCCCATAAGATTTCAGTGTTTCATAATTATCATTAATGTCAAAATCTTTAATTTTTATCATATATGCTGACCATGCATACTGGCCTTTTATATAGTCAAATTCATTATCAATTTCATATACTTCTTTTGCAACCGCTAATGCATCATCATAGTTTGAACATTTATTGTAACAAAACGCAAGATTCCATCCATCCCATTTGTCCTTTGTATCATTCCAAAGAGATTCAAATAAAGGGAGGGCATCATGAAAATTATTTTGTTTCCGAAGTGAAGATGCTTTATCCCTTTTTTCTTTAATATTACTCATAAGAGATTTTTAATTTTGTTTATCAAATTAAGTGAGTTGCTCGTTGATTCTTCGGGTACGACTTTTTTAAACCTATTTTTCCCATCATAATAAAAAAGAAAAATTGCAAATTCATCGTTTTGCTCAAAGTAATATTTTTCGTGATATTGGTTGTGTACAATATTTTTGATTATTATTTCTGAACCATTAAGTTTTTTTTCAATATCATTATAGAATTCTTCA
>CAZCRK010000015.1:0-31086 GCA_964501035.1 uncultured bacterium | reverse complement strand
CCCACTCCCAGTCCCACTCCCAGTCCCACTCCCAGTCCCACTCCCAGTCCCACTCCCACTCCCAGTCCAAGTCCTTCACCAAGTCCTTCACCAAGTCCCATACCGGGATATGGTGCGTGTTGTATAGGAATTTATGGTGGTCATTGTGTATCTCCTATAAATGAAGAAGATTGTGCAGAATTGGGTGGTGATTATCAGGGGGATGATACTCATTGTGTAGATCAACCTTGTCCTGGCTTTGGGTGTGATCCTCCTTGCGAATGGGAGTGCGAGGGGTGGATTAGTGATCCTGATGGTGGGTTAGGACAAGCGATTGTTTGTTATTGCTGTGGTCCTGTTGAGTGTGGAGGGGGAATTGATTGTGTCACTTAACGAAAATATAAATAATAAATAGTATAGTAGAGAATCTGCTTATGAAAAAAAAAGAACTGTTATCAAAACTTACAACATTTGCTAATCAAGGCTGGAATAGACAAATAACTCATGGTTTCCGAGGAGTGGTTGATGATGGTTATCCTTGTGCAAATCCTAATGGCCCTGTTGATAATTCTGATTGTGAAGAAAGTGATCCTTTATGTAATTGTCCCTGTCAAGAATTAAAACCAGATTCTTTTGAACCCACTGACGAAGAAATCAAAGAAGTAGAAAATTCCATTAAAGAATGTGATCTCATAAAAGAACAATTAGGAGAAGAATGGCTTGGTTGTTTATGGAATAAATTAGATCATCCGAGTAGTTGTAATTGTCCTTGTGTTGGAGAAAAATTTAAAGATTATCTTAAATATAACAGAACATATTCTACTTATTGGGACACTTCACCAAAACAACCATTGTGGAGGGAAGCACAATTAGCACTTTTAAATTCACAATCTGCGACAATGATGATACATGGCGATTTTACTTTAAGACCGGGAGAACTTATATACATATTAGACACGGTTCATTCATCAAAAGACAACAAAATTCAACTAAAAAGACATGGTGGAAGATGGATGGTGGTAAATATAGATCATTTAATAAATCCAATTTCTCATGATATGATAGTTACTTTAATGAGGGATAGTACCACAACTGATCCTAATATAAACGAGGAAATTACTTTAGAAGATTTGTGGGGCTGGATAACAACATCTGGATAAATTTTCGCAACAAATTGCATACATAAAAAGAAAGGAAAATTGGTGCCTAATAATTATAAATATTCGGATTTTGATATAGATTTTAGTAAAAATGATTTTACTAATGATGTTGCTATGAAAATTGATAAGGGTGCTGTGCAACAATCAATTAAAAATATTATTTTAACTTTACCGGGAGAAAAACCGTTTAGGAGAAGTTTTGGTGTTGGTATTCATAGTTTGTTATTTGAAAATTTTTCTATACTGGATGAAGTAATATTAAAAGATGATGTTGATGTTGCTTTGGGTCAATTTGAACCTAGAGTTGTTTTGGATAATCTTTTAATTATTCCAAATAATATTGACAACAACGAAATCAACATTAGAGTAGATTATTATATTTTAAATGGTACAGATTCTCCTATTTTCGATTCTATCACTATAGCACTGACAAAGGTAAGATAATATGACAACACCAAATGTTCAATTAGGAAGTTTAAATTTTGAATCTATCAAAGATAGTATTGTCGAATATCTCAAAACTCAAGATACATTAAAAGATTATGATTATGCTGGTTCAGCAATGCAAGTTTTATTAGATGTTCTTGCATATAATACTTTATATTATGGGTATTATACAAATATGGTTGCTAATGAAATGTTTTTAGATTCTGCACAAAAATTAGAATCTATAATTTCTTTAGTGAAGCCTTTAGGATATGTTATTCCCGGAAAATATTCTTCAAGAGCGAAGGTAAAGGTTAGACATGCTTCTCCAGAAGGAACATTAATACCAAAATATACTAGATTTTTTGGAAAAAATACTAATGGGGTTTCTTATTCTTTTTATACCATTGAAGAATATTCTTTAAATGCAGATGGAGAACAAATTGTCAATATTGTTGAAGGAAAAAGTTTAATTAAAGAATTTCCAATTTTGGTTGATGTTGAAACACAAAAATATTTCTTAACTGGTCTTGATACTGATATTAGTACAATTAGGATTGAAGTACAAAATAAAGAGACTGCTGAATGGGAAGAATGGGCAAAATCAGATAATATTCATAGTGGGTTAAATGAAACCAGTAAAGTTTATTGGTTGGAACGAAGTGAATTGGGATTCTTTGTTGTGTTTGGGGGGAATTTGGGTGCAAGTACAACAGTTCAAATAGGTAAACAAATTACAGAAAACGATAATGTTAGAATAACTTATATTAAGAGTAGTGGTGAAGATGGTAATGGAGTAGGAAATTTTAGAATTGATTATTTTAATAATGCTGCAAATGAAACCATATCACTTTCTTCTGGTGGAGCAAATGACCCCAATTTAGATACAATAAAGTTTTTTGCTCCAAAATGGTTTGCAGCACAAGATAGAGCGGTAACTGTAGAAGATTGTAGAGCATTACTAGCAAGAACACTCATATCAGATGTATCAAATCCCTTTGAGAGATTTAATGTCTGGGGTGGAGAAGAAATGGATCCTCCAATGTACGGAAGAGTATTTGTTTCGGTTAACGAAGAGAATTCTGAAGATTTGGCTTTGTTGGCCGGTGATGCTATAGCATTGCTAAAGGAAAAAACTTGTGTTACGATTTTGCCTGAATTTATTAATCCCGATTTTGTAGAAGTAGTTGTTGGAGGAACAGTTCATTGGGATCCCATGAACACAGAACTTTCTAGAGATTCGGTGATGGGAAATTTGTTAAAAGATTTATCTGATTCGTTTATTACCGGATTTGAGAATGTATATAACACATCATTTATTTCAAATGTTGCTAATAATTCAAATCCTTCAATTTCTTCAGTGTCAGACGATTATAATATTAACATACAGAGAAAAATATTTCCTAAATTTGAATCAGGAAATACAATTAGGTTTTATAATAAATTAAAAACATCGTCCTTGTATACTACAGAATTTTCATATGGTACAAAATATAATGAAATTGAAAATTCAGATCAAAAAATAAGATTAAGGGTTGTAGAATCTCCAGATTCTAAAGGCAACCAAAAAGTTGAGGGTTATTATACTACAGATACCGGCTTGTTGGTTCGTTTGTTGGGTGCGGGGACATTTAATCCAAGTATGGGGGAATTTAAATTGGAACGGGGTGTTGCAGCAGATAATGAAGAGGGTGAATTTATATTAACAATTGAACCTTATGATAAATTATACAAAGCAATTTTTTCTACGGTATCACGGCCAAGATTTGAATTAACCTTAGAAAGAATTATTTAATACAAACATAATTATGTTTATAGGACATTATCAATCTTCTGATAAAAATGAATTTTATAGAATGCTTCTATTGGATCAATCTATAAATGCAGATTTAAATTTATCAGAAGAAAGAACAGAATCTTCTATTGATGTTCGTCATCTTTTTCCGTTTTGGATTCTCCAAAGAAGTGAAATAGATGTTCCTGAAAATTATCTTGTTAAGTTTACTCAAGCATATTATGATTGGTTATATAATTTTTCTGATTATGAACTTAATAAAACTTCATATGATACAATTGGTTTAAGAAGATTGCTGGATATAAATACCACTCCAGTAGAATTTTTGAAGCATTTTACTTATACTTACGCCTCAGGATTTCCTGATTATTATTTTGATAGAGAAGGTATTACTTTTGGTGGCAATATAGAATGTTTTAAAGATGTTAATAGTAATATTCGGACATTTATTAAAAATGTACGACAATCATTTTATCAAAGAAAAAGTTCTGAAGATGCGTATAGATATTTCTTTTCTTCCCTTTTTGGGGTTTCTGGTTCTGAAGTGGAGTTTTTCTATCCCAAAGCAGACATTCTTCGCTTAAATGGAGGAAGATTTGGGAATAAATGGAAAATTTCCCATGAAGGATTTACGGGTAATTTTTTTGGCGAAAAATTAACAGGAATAGAAGAAGATGATCCAACATGGCATCTTGGTGGCAGTTATTTAAACGGTAGGTATAGATTACAAGATAGTGATTGGTATCAGGAATATTCATATGTTCTGAAAACCGGAATAGATTGTGTTAATGAAGAAACCGGGTTGCCAATATATTTTGACAACATTTATGAAATGTTACATCCTGCGGGAATGAAGGCATTTTGGGAAAGAACTGAATCTGATTATATTCCGCCAGAAGATGATAGTGGTGGATTTAATCTTTGTGAAGTTCCTCGATTGGAAAATTATTTTCCTTATAGATTAGGAGACAGAGAATCTATTAATTTGTGTGTTGGGTGTTCTGGTAGTGGTTTTACTTATTCTGGACCTACTGGAATGTTTTATTCTATCAATCCAAATCTTTTAGGAGGAATGACTGGATGGACATATGGTTATGGGTGGACTGGTGTTGGATGTGGCGGTCTTAGTGCTGAATTTAATGCACCCACTCACAACTATCCTGATTGGGCTACTGGTATAAGTGGTTCACCAGAACATAGGATACCATTTGGGAATATATATATTGGAGATTTTATATATCTTTGTCCGTTAAAAGATAGCCCCAATTTAGGCATAACTGGATGCACAGCAAACTCAGATACAAATGCAGGGCCTTGTTGGCCTGTGTAAGGAACAAAATAATCAATGGTAAGAAATAATCCCACAATTGCAACCGAAATCAACGAAGCCGTAATAGAAAAATTACGGGGAGAACCTTTGGCTTTAATTCTTGGAGATTCTGCACCAGAAGGTGCTGCTGCTCAAAATACCCCCAAGAGTAAAAAAGATTTTATTGCTAATATGGTTTTTGCGACTAAAATATTACCATCTGATATATTAAAAGTTGCAACGCTTAATCCGGGCGAATCAAAATATATTGCATCATCACAAATTCCTGATTTCTACAGAGGTGATGATTCTCAAGCAACTCCAGAAAGTAATAAACCATGGTATAATCTTCAGGGCGGAGCATATGTTATACCTTTGTTTAATGAAAATGCTAACGGAAGGGAAGGAATTTATAATTCATATGCATTTTCAAGGGGTACTCCTCTTGAAGGTGATGGAAAAATTCAAAAAACTCGAAATGGTTGGTGGTATGTTACTGCTGCTGTGGGGTGGAGTGGAATTAATCCCATATCAGCACAAAATAAAGTTCCTTTTCGTACCATTAAAGATGAATTAGATCAATATGTTCGCGGAAAAATGGATAGCAAAAAAACAAGATCAACTACTATTTGTGGGCCAGGTCAAGAACAAAAAAGCGGAACTTGTTGTCTTTATCACAGAAATCCTTATTATGATGCAATTTCTGGTGTAACATATTCTGCTGGCGATTTTTATAAATGTACTTGCACAAAATGTTACAAATGTATTGAAATAGCAGACAAATTAGAGATGGATTATATGTTTAATCTGTTTGCAGGTTCTACTGGAACTACTGGTGGGACTGGTGGGGATTGTGTTGGTTGCGATGAAGAAAACTTTCCGATAAATTGTGGTCCGTGTAAATGTACAATAAATGCAAAAAATGATTGGGATGCTATTTTAAATGATTCACATTTGTCTAATAACTCTACTGCAAGAAAAAATGCTATTCTTGCTAAAAATCATACCGCAAATGCTGGCGGAGTAATCATGTCGCTAAAACCGTCTTTTGAATATAAAATGAAAAATTCATCAACCAGAAGGGTATCTGATTCTTGGTTAAATAAGGAAAAAGTTATACCGTTAACTGGTGCTAACTCAAAACGAGCAGCGAAAATATTATTAGCAACAGAAGGAAACGAAAAAAAACAACATGTTGTTGGTATAAAAATTATCGATCCGGGTTCGGGTTATGATACTACGCCAACTATTGATAAAAGCATTTTAAATGATATGGTCCCGGGGTTAGAAGCAAGTGATTTTAGAATTACTGGACCCTTACCAAATTTTCATTATGAATTACCAACTATAGTTGGTTCGGTTATTCCATATATTAAAAAAATAATTCCCGTTAAAAATATCGCAAATAACACCTCAGTAAGAAAATTAAATTCTTGGTCTATAGGAACTTTAAAAACATCAGATGGTGTTAAGGTTTTTAGTGACGCGAACCACACAACAAATGAAATAGGACTTAATATTAAATTAACAGCCGTAGCCTTATCAACAATTGATAGTGAAGGTGTTAAGTCTTTGGTAAATAATAATTTTGTATTAACGGGTACTTCTAATTATATTAGTATAAATTCTGCTGTTTTACAAGACGGATCTTCTTCTCAAATAGATATGGAAATAAAAGCAAGAGGTCAGACTGAGAAAGATATTATTAATAGTGCATTTAGAGACGATAACGGCAATGTTTATACTTTTATTGATATACAAATACCAACAGATCCAAATACTCGTAGTCCTATAAATTACGAAAAAACTACAATATATACTGTTCAACAGACTCCTGATATAGATTTAACAGGAGCATTTTTACCAAATAAACCCGTATCTGCTGATGCTAGAACTATACTGTTTGAAGCAAATCTTGGATCGTGGCCAGGAAGAGGAGTTTAATATAAAAAATGACTGATAGAAGCATATTACCTTTATATTCAGGAGGAAACCCATCATTTCCTTTAACAGAATCCCCATATAATAGCCGTGTTGAAGAACAAGAATTAATAATTTCTGGAGGGACTGATTTTACCGACAAATCTAAAAATTATCAATTTGTTAATTTTAGGCCTGGATTTCCTTTACAAGCATCAGAATTGAACGAAATCCAAGAACATTTTCAATTACAAATGACACTATCTGTTTCGATGATGCATAATTGGGTTTGTTCTGGTCCTGGTCCTGTTTGGTGGGGACGGAATGAAAGTTCCCCTTATTTTGGTGACGGTTCTGATGTCCCTCCGGGGCAATCTGGAAATCTTGCTGGTGGATCTATACCAGAAAGCGGAATTGGTATAGGAGGAGGACCAAACGGAACCGGACATATTAAATCAAAAGCAGTTTCTGGCCCAGCGTGGAAAGGTTCTTGCCCATTACATCCCTTTAATTCCCCTTATGGAGCAGCACAATATAATATGGGAAGACCGGTTCAAGTTTCTTTTAATAATACTTTTGGTACATTAAAAATTACATTTAACCCCGGATGGTGGTTAGTAGAACTTCCTTATAATCCGCCAGATGTTAGTTATGTTAGTGGATTAAAACATTGGATATTTTTAGACCATGCTACAGATTTTACAGCAGATCCGAATTATGAAGTTAATATTCCTTCTTCTGCCTTGTCAGGATCTGATAATATTGCCGTTGGATTAAAATTAGAAAGTAGTAATTATGTTTGCTGTAATGATCCTGATGCATTGTGTGATTCAGATTTAGGAGACAATTCAGCAGGATTTGCAAATGATGTTGCGTGTGGTGCAAGTCGCTATCAAATAAATCCAATTAGTGCTGATTGGGGTGTTGAGCCTTCTATATATAATCAATTATCTCTTATATGTAAAATAGATCCGGCCGAAAGAACTGTTCGATATATAAACAATTTAATTATATTTAGTTGGTAGAAGATATAAATAAACTATAAGGAGATTATTATAACATTATGCCCTGTATAGGAAATACTGACGACAATTTATATCAAATACCATATCTTCAAGGAAATGATACCTTTTTAGATTGGGTTTGTCATTATAATACTCTTGGCCTAAACAAACTGAACAACATTCAGTTATATAGAGGTGTTTCTGGTGATGGTATTGTGTTTACTTTGGGTACTACTGCCGGTAATGATCCTGTTGGTGGTGAAACTTCAGGACCGGATCTTCCTGCTGGAACTTTTAGAGTTAGTATTGCAGATGTTATACCAAAAGGAATAACTTTTTCGGAAGATGTTTCTATTAATGGAACTTTAAATTATGATTTTAGTAAAAGTAATTTTGATTCTATAAAAGTTAGATTATTTCCAGAAGAAGGATTTACTGGTTCTTTGCACGGATTTTCCTTTGGTCATGCTATTCGTGTTGATAAAACTTATGGTTGTACTGGGGACGCTACTTATTATCTTGGACGAGCAGACGATAAAGAATATGCAGAAGTGTTCGGGGTTGTTTCTGGTTTTACTTGGCCTTCGGAATCTGGTATTCCACAACCACCATATAATTCCAACAATACTTATATCGAAGTTACCACGCACGGAAAAATTAAAGGAGATTTTACAAAAGCGAATGATCATGATGCCGGATTAAGTGCTGGAACTGTTTATTTCCTAAGTCCAGGCATAAGTGGTGGGTTTACTCCTATAGAACCTATTATTGCTGGTCATATTTCTAAACCGTTGATAATGGGTATTACTGCGGACGAAGGAATAGTACTAAATTATCGTGGTCAATTTTTAACCGGAACTGGCGGAACTGGAGCAACTGCCGGTCAAGATAGTAATAACTTTATTATTCAAACCACCAATTCAGATTTAATACGGGGGGTTGTTGCTGGATATGATGGAAATAGTTGGATTAAAGTTTCTAGTAATACTAATAGTGTTTCTAATTCGGTAGGTATTGTTACTCATCGTTATACTTTAGATGGAACAGATTATATAAAAATTGTTACTAGTGGATTTGTTGATGATTTTCCTATTAATGATGGGTCTTCCGGTCTTTTATATGTAAATTCTAACGGACAATTGACATCCAGTGCTGTTGGTGGGTTTCAAAAACCGTTTGCAATAGCATGGGCTTCTGCTGGGGGTTCATCAAGAAGCGGTGTTGTTATAAATCAAAATCATGCTGGTGGTGGTGCTGGTAGTGGATCTAATTTTGGCAATCTTAATAGTTCTCCGGTGGGAGGAGGAAATGCATGGGCGTATAGATCTTCTACTTCTGGTGGAGCAACATATGGTAGTGCTATTAATGAAAATATTTTAATTAATGGTTCATTTGATGTTTGGCAAAGAGGAATAGGAAAAACAAAATCTTATGGTGCGACAGGAACAACTTATTTTGCTGATCGTTGGGTAAGGTTGGATGGTATTTCTGGTGGAGGAAGCACACCAACAACATATTCTTTACAAAGAAACGAATTTACAAAAAACCAAACAGAAGTTGCAGGAAATCCGAAATATTACCTATCAGCACAGCATACAATTTCTGATGGGGGTGCGGGCAATAGTGGTGATTTTGTCGTTATTGAAAATCGTATTGAAGATGTAAGAACCGCACGCGGAGAAGATGTTACTCTATCGTTTGCTGCAAAATGTGGTGTTACGGGATCAACAATGGGTATTGTTGTCAATCAATACGATGGGTCAGATGTGTATAGAAAAGATGTTGCTAATGTGTCTTTGGGTAGTGTTTGGGGTAAGTATGAAATTTCGTTTAATGTTCCTACTATCAACACTTTACCAATTGGTAGCAAACATTATATTTCTGTGGGTTTTGATGTTACTAAATTATCTGCAACAACTTTGGATCTTACGAAAGTTAAAGTCGAAAGAGGATTGGTTGCTACTACAAATCCCAAGAGTGATGTTGAAAACGAATTAGAAAAATGTAATCGATATTATCAAAGAAGTTATAATATAGATCAAAAGAATGCTTCAGAAACAATGTTAGATTTAAATAATCCTACACCAACTGTTATTGATTTTACTATTACTCCTTTGAAAGATTTATATTTTAGATATCCAGTAAGAATGAGGGGAATTCCTAGTAGTGTTGCTTTCTATTCACCGAAAACTGGAACAACCGGAGATGCTTATAACAGATCAGCGGAAGTTGATTTGAGAAAAGCATCTGGAACTTTTGGTTATGATGGTACAGCAAGAATATCTGTTGCTGGTGCAACAACTATTAAAGCAGAACATATAACAGAAGACGGAATGTATATTATTGTTCCTAGTGGGTCTGTTTTATGGGATCAAATTTCTACACATTATGTTGCTGATGCAGAATTAGATGAAAATATGACGAATTCATAAATGGAGATAAAATAAATGTCGAGTTCTTGTTCAAATAGTAGTTCTAACATCATAGGTCATGTAAATGTATATGACATCTCTAATGGTGCAAGACTTCTTATGACATTAAATTCTACTGGATTTTCTGGTGGATTTACAGCAGGCGATGCTGTTCGTTATGATAGTGATGTTGATAGTCCGTCTTATGGTTATTATGTAACAGCACAAGCAGACAATCCTGCACATTCAGAAGTGGTGGGAGTAATTGAAGATATTAGTGTTGGTAGACTTAATGATATTACAACAGAATTGCCTTACGGTTCGGATTCTTCTGTTAATATTGTTACTAATGGTCAAATCAAATATCCAGAAGGTAAACTAAAAGAATCGTATGAATTTCCCGGCTCTACTGGTTCTGGCGGCGGAAATGATATATATTTCTTAAGTGCTGCTACTGCTGGAATTTTACAAAACCTTGCACCTACTGAACCAACACAAGTAATAAAACCAATATATCAAGTTTCTCCTGATGATCCATTTACAGGTCAAGTAATAAATTATATTGGTTATCAATCTGGCGGTCAAATAGTTGCAGAAGATTCTAGACAACTTCCTGCTGGAGCAATATCATTTGTTCCTGAATATACTAATAGTGGTGTTAATAATTCTAGTAGTTGGTCGCGTGCTGGAACAAAAATGAATCTTCGTGGGAACGGGGAATACGGAAATACTTATTATAGTGTTTATGGTGAAATTAAAAATTTATGTAAAACTCGTACTAAAATAGATTGTACTGGCGTTTCATCTAAGCAGTTTGGCAAAACCGTAAAGGTTCGTGATGGAAAAAATACCCCCCTAAAAGGAGGAAAAATTGTCGATTTTAATTCTTCTCTTGGATATGTGGTTGTTGAATGGCCTGCCAGCAATTCAAGCAATCTTACACCCTATCTTGGTAGTGGTGTTATGACTGTTAGTACTGGTGAGATATTAAGTATGAGAGGATGGGAATATTATTCTTTTGATCTTCCTTCTCTTTCTTCTAATAATACTTTTTCTAAAATTAATTTTGATATTGACGGAAAAATAATGTCAATGGGGATGGATGCGTGGTTTTACACTGCTCCCGACAAAGTTGCAGGTACTTCGTCCTACGGAATGGCAGGAACTTCTGTTTCGGTTGCATCTACTATTGATGCTAAAACTATTAATGTAGAAAAAGTTGTTCTTAATGGTAAAACAACTACAGTTACAAATCTAGTTGAATGGGCAAACGAAATACAAGGTAAAGTTAACAGTATACAAGTTATGGTAGAAGGTTCAGCAGCAAGTACAGGTAGTAGTTATTTAGAATAATAAATTATAGGAAATAATAAGTGATTTCATATGGTAGCAATTATTCATGGTAGTAGTCATTTTAAACCAATCGGGCAAACAGCAGTCACTGGTCCAACCGGACCTACTGGTCCGACTGGACCTACTGGTCCAACCGGAGAAGGAATAGTTGGATCGACCGGATTTAGTGGTGGAAACATCACTAACATGTATATTGTTAATAATGATAAACTTCGTACTATATTTGAATTAAGAGATGGTACTACTGCCGGATATACAACCACAACCAAAATTCAAGGCCCCACTGGTGATACCTATAATCTTATTGATGGAGGAAATACTTACGAATCAAGTTATGGTGTTGGAGCAACTTTTGCTAAGGGAAGAAATTCTAGCAACGAACTAAATTCTTTAGTAGTTAAGAGTATAGAAGTTACTGGTGATGCTTTAACTTTAACGCAAGATGAAAATTTAAATACAATCAATGTTGATTATGATAGAGGCAATTTTGGTTATTTGAATGTTGAATCTGGCGTAAATAAAATGTTAGTTGGTACTGATGCTCAAGCAACTCCACAATTTCGCGGGCTTACGGGAACAACATATGATGTTTCTGCTAATGCAATAGAAGTTCAAATTCAAGATTATAAAGAAAAAGTAAAATTCTTAACCATTGGTATAAATGGGGATATAACAAATCAAGCAAATTCTGGTGATGAACCCATATACGCTCCACCACCAGAAACCCCAATTGATTCAAATAAAGCAAAAGTTTTTGTTCTTGATATGCGTCAACTCGATGGCGTTACATACGGAGGATCGACTGGTGCTGTTCAGTTAAGTTTTCAAGATGCTAGGTTTGGTTATACCGGAAATGGTCCTACAACCAGTAATGAATATGGTAAAGCATTTACTCTAATAGTACACAATGCTCTTACAAAAGAGCAAAATAGGTTTGATAGAACTAATATAATTTGGTCTTTTGATAAAGAACCTTGTTGGAGTGGAGGAACAGATATATTTAACTTTTTTTGGTTGCCTTGCGAACCAAGAGATATAAATGGAGATGGATTGGTTGATGTGTGTGTTGGTGGTGGTGCATGGCATGGTAATATAGTTCAATGGAAATCTCAAGATATATTAATAGAAGAAGGAACAGAAAATGATCCATTCTATTGTCATACCAATACGGTTAATTTCAAATCTGGTAAATTAAATTATCCCAGAATTGGAGGAATAACAGGAGCAACTGGTGCATGTTGTGTTGGTAACGGAATATGTGCGCATGTGCCAGAATCTTTTTGTAGTGGTTATTATCATGGTGCTGGCACTACTTGTGGCGGAATAGTTGGTGGTTCTGGTGGTATTTGTTTTGATACTGGTTCTTGTTGTGTTGTTGATATAATAAATGGAAATGTAAATTGCTATGATGATATAACTGCTGATGAGTGTATTAATATAGGAAATTTACACAATAACGCTTCTTCGTTTGGAGGAACTGGCAGCATATGTGATGATATGAATTGTTTTAATGTTATAGATGGGATTGGAGGATGTTGTGATGGTAGGGGAGAATGTTTTGAAACAACCAAAAAACAATGTGTTAAACAAAATAATTATTTCTTGGGTGTGGGGGTTTCGTGTGTTTCTGGTATGGGGACAAATCTTTGTTTGGGTGGTACTGGTGCATGTTTAGGAACTGGTGGGTGTATTGATGGTATTTCTGGTTCTGCTTGTATAGATAGAGGTGATTTATATGCAGGTGATAATAGCAAATGTGGCGATATTGCTGATAGAAATTCTTTAAACAATCTTGGAAATGCTGGTTGTGTTTCAGAAATTGCAGGATTAGATTTACAACCAGGCGATTTGTATGCTGGTGGAATGGTTGTGGGGTTATATCGTCCTTATAGTTCAGAAATTTTTGGTGCTAGGAGTTTTGGTGGTAATAAATTTACTTCATGGGAAATATTAATGGAAGGTGGTACAGGATCAACCTTTGATAATTATGGTTTACCCTGTAGTTCGTATAGAACAAAATATGATTGGCATGGTTATGGATTTGATTCTGTTGGCGGTTGTGTTGAGTATGATAAATTGTCGGTTTTACGGGAAGCAAGTAGTAAACCTGATTCTTATTATATTATTACTTCTTTATATCCTTTGGGAGTTACTGGTAATAGAGAGGTAGTCAATCCTAACGATGTTTCTGGAGCAACAAGTGAATTTTATTGGGGAAATCGGGGAAGTGCTTGGGGTCCAATTTATAATCAAACAACTAACCAATATGATGATATTGATAAAGAATACAAAAGCAGGATATTTAAATTATCAGAAGGATATTGGTACAATCAATATATTGGAAATTCATCTCTAAACACTTTACCGTTTAATACTTTTAGTTCTTGCCGTTCTGCTAGGAGAAACGGAAATAAAGCAATTCAAAAAATTAAAACCAAAAATCCCAACGCATCACACGGAATGTGGCATAGAAATTGGGGATTGTATAATACTATACGAGCAATTTCTGCAAATAATGCTCTTTCTGAAAATTATAATGATATTGATGGAGATTATTCTTCTGGTAATTTTGGACCCGGTTTAACTGGTTCATATATTTCTGCTACACGACTTGTTAGGTTATATGATGATAATTTAATTTCTGCTACCGGTGCAACAGGAGAAAATTCTAATTATGTTTCTGGGTGGTATCTTCCCAGTCATGATGAATTGGCATATATTGCAAATTCTTGCATTGGTGATTCTGATGGATTTAATATTAACTCAAAACTTTTAGAAAATGATGGAACCCCTTTTGATGGTTGGTATTGGACTTCAACTGGTGCTTTTGATGAAACAAAAGGAATAACTGCTGGTAGTGGGGAAGGAATTATTAATCCGACAGGAATAACAGGAGCAACAGCAGATCCGGGTTCTCTTTCTTGGGCAATTAAATTTGATGTTAATGGAAATTCTAATAATTTTATTGTTGGTAAAAAGAATAGAACAAAAAATACATATCAAGTAAGACCTATTCGTTTAGTCAGATGTGATGGTAAATATCCAGATTTATATGATGATAATTACAAACTATGGAAACTTCCTAAAGTTTTAGAGGATAATGATAAAGGAATAAATCAAACATAACATGCCAACAATTCATGGAAGTAGTAGAATATTCGATTTGACGGGGATTAGTCCAATAACTGGTCCTAGTGGTGCTGTAGGTATTACTGGTGCTATCGGTAATACTGGTGAAACAGGCCCTATAGGAGCGTTGGGGTTTACTGGATATGGTATTAGTGGTGGCATTAATGCTGTTATAGGAACCGGTGGTGGTGAGAATGATTATAAATATCAAATAATTTTTCAACTTGCTGGTTATGAAGGTCCAACTTACGGGCAATTAGTTGGACCCGGTTCAACTATGGGCGTTACTGGTGTTCGTGGTGGGACAGGCGATAGAATATCCGATAATTTTAATATAACAAATACCATTGAAAATGATGGTTATGGAAAAATATTTAAAGAAAGAATAGGAATTACTGGGCATTTTCGAAATTTAACTGTCTCAGGAAGAGATATTGAAGTTATTTCTCCGACTGATTATTCCGTTTTTCTTCGAGGAACAACATATGAGTGGGGACTTGCTGGAAATACTGGCGAACTTCTTTTTATTGATAATAGGGTTGGGGGTTTATCAGCACACGGAGCATTAAACACTTTTTGGGATGGTAATCAATTCGCTGCAAGAATATTATCTCATCGGGAAACTTTAAAAGACAATAACAATTTTCCCGAATATGGTATTACAGCATCAAACCCAGTTGATGTAGTAAGTTTAACAAATACAGAAGGAACTTCTGTTTCTTTTAGTAGTATTTTTGAAGACGATCCTTCTACAGGAATTCAAGGCGCAACAGCAATTGTTAGTGGGTTTCATTTAGGAAGAACTTCAGATAATGAGGGTGCTAGTTCTGATATTGTTTTTGTATTTTCTGGAATAACTTATAGTGATTTATATTCGGTTGCAACATCATCTTTAGGTTCTTGTTGTTATTGTTCTGAGGGTGTAGGAGAGGAAGAAGATCATCCGTTATGTGTTGATTATGTTAATAAAAATTATTGTGATGCAATAGGAGGAAATTTTTCTTTTGAAGTTTGTTTGAATCGTTCAGAAGGTGTAGATTGTTTTGTTGAAGGAGCATGTTGTCTCACAAGAGAAAAGAAATGTGTGGAAACAAGTAAAAACAAATGTGAAATTTATGGCGGTTTTTTTGTACGAGGCAGAGACTGTGAGGATATTGATATTCTTGGAGGGTGTCCAGAACCATGTGGCATAAGGGGGTCTTGTTGTATTAATGGAGAATGTTTTCCGTTTACTGAATATGAATGCTCATTTGTTTCTAATGGAGTGTGGTTAGAAACTCCTTGTGATGAAACCAATTGTTGTATAGAAGGATTTTATGGAGCGTGTTGTGTTGATGAAGTTTGTTACCATACTAGTCCGGCAATTTGTACAAACCTTCGTTCTAGTGATGGATCGCCAGGGACATTTTGGGGCATTGGTTCAAGATGCGGCGGTTTGAATATGGATCCGGGTTTAGATGTTCCTGATGAGAGGTATTCGCCATATAATTGCATATTGGAAAATGGAACTATTGGAGGTACTTTAGATGTAGACGGTAATTGTGCGGGTGTAAATCATTTACCACCATGTATAGAAGGAGGGTGTTTGGGGTGGACACAAATTGTTGGTGATTGTGCAGAGGACGATGCAATCTGCGAATGTGATGGAATTAATTGTCCTTGTGATTGTCAGGTTGATCCTTTAAGTTGTGGTACAATAGTATTAGTTGATGGTTCTTGTTGGGAATGTTGTAGAGAAGAATTCGATATAGAAACAATTGGTGGATGTTGTGTTTCTGATGGATATGGTGATTATGTATGTTTACCTTTAACCGAAACTACTTGTTTAGAAAATAATGGATATTTTTCTACAGAAACATGTTATACTTTAGATTGTTCTTTTGGTGCATGTTGTTATGGAGATGCTTGTCAAAATAATGTTGTACCTGATACATGTCATGCAAATGGTGGGGTATGGATAGGAGGGAATTGTGTTTCTGGTATTTGTAATTCTTATAAAAATAGAAGTGATTTTAAAGAAGAGGAAATTATAGATTCTCCTTCTTTATCATCAATAACACAACTAGAAACTAATAATAAAACTAGCAAGATTATATCAACCAAAACAAACAGAATAAGAAAACCTATAGATTCTCCAATTGCTAGTTTGTCGTGTGACGGAATATTTAGTTTGTCTTCGTGTGTAGAACCCGGAATTATAATTCCTCCAGAAAACGATAATCCATGGATAATTGAAGTTGGTAGTGGAAAATGCTCTTGTTGTTGTCCTGATGTTTGCTGGGAAGGTGCATTGGGGGATGGTGGAATTGTTAATGATTGCTCAGAAATCGATAAAAGATGTCAGCCTGTTTTTGGTTGCTTTGAAGATTTTTGTTATCAGACATCAAATAGTCCATCATCTGTTCCTGATGGTGTATCTGTTTGCGAGATTCGTGATGAAAATTGGACAGAAAATGAACACAAATGTAAACCATATGTGGATAATTCAAATCCAGAAAATCCTGTATGGATGGTGTGTTCTTGTTGCTGTAAAGAAAGTTGTATAGAATATAAAGAACCCAGACCCTGCTCTGAATGTGAAAATAAATCTACTAATTGTGTTTGTGTTAATGGATGTGATAATTGTTTTTATCCTAAATAATAGGTAAATGAGGATATAATATGTCACCAATAATAGGAAGTAGTGCAGTAACAGTTCCGGCAGCAGTCGCCGGTCCTTTAGGTTTGACTGGACCAACCGGAAATACTGGTCCTTCTGGCTTTTCTGGTGCTACAGGTGCTACTGGGTTTACTGGTGCTACAGGAATTTATGTTGTTTCTGGAAGACCTTCCGATAGAGATTTGATAATAACTCTGTCAGATGGAAGAGAACTGACTATTGGAAATTTATCTGGAGTAACCGGGGCAAGTGGCGATGCTGGTGGTCTTACTCTTGGTGATGGTTATGATATATTTAAAGAAGTTACAGACGGTATTACATTTTGGTTTAAGGGATTGACTTCTGATGGTACATTATTAATATATGAAACAGATAATGTTGTTGGAATTAGTGGGGATTATGTGTATCAGGGTGCTTCTGCCGGGAATGTAACTCCCGATAAAAGAAGATTTGCTTATCTTAGTCGTCATGATGTATATGGTTCTTCCGGTTTAACATATGGGTATAGTGACAGTGTTGTCGGGCATATGATATTTGGTCATGGTCATACTGGAAATCGGTGGACATACGATCCAGAAGAAATTATAATAAATGTTGAACCTATTGAAAGTGATTGGGTTGTTGGAATCACTGGTGCTACTGAATATTATTTTGGTCCTACTGCTGGTATGGGAACAGGCATTCAATTTGAAGTTAGAAGAGGAAGTGTATATAAAGTTGAAACCCCTATAGGAATTAAAGGGTTCACTGGTAATTTTGTTGATGGTGAAGTTTTTAGTTTTGTGATGCAATTAAAAGGAAATAAACTTTGGGATTGGCCTAGTAATGTATATTTTGATAGATCAGATTTATTCTTTTCTTGTGGAACAGATATTATAAATTTTTTGAGTACTGATGGGGGTAAAAGTTGGAAAGCAACAATAGCAGCCAGAGGTTACGGAACTGATGATTGTTTTAATGTTTATGGTGTGGGATCTTGCTGCTATACAGACGATGACGGAGAATCAAATTGTATTGATTATTTATCAGAAGACGAATGTAAAGAATATAATGAAAATTTTTGGAATCCTTTTTCAACTTGTGCAGAAAATTGTGGTAAAGAAGCAAATGGTATTTGTTGTAATGAGGGTGGCGATTGGGGTTTGTTTGCCAGTACTGCTATTTGTTTAGAAGAAGTTGGTCCGGCAGAATGTGATCATTTCGGCGGCAAGTTTTGGAACTATTTTTATTATACTAAAGATGAATGGGGAAGAGCAGAACCTCTTAATGAACCAGTTATTATTGGATGTAATATGAATATGTTTGAGGGTGATGAAGAAGGCAATACTGGTGAATATGAATGTACTAATTTAACAGATGATAGGATTTGTTTAGATCCTTGCTGTGCCCCAATTGCCTGTTGTAGAGATGGAGTTTGTATTGGTGATTCTAATGGTGGTGGTATGGGCAATGATCCCTTTAATCCTGATGAAAAACTTCCACCAATATCTAAAATAATTTGCGAAAATGTTTATGGTGGTATTGCAATAGAAGGAATTTGCGGAGAAGTTGATTGTTGTGATGCTACAATTTATGTTGGTGCTTGTTGTAGAGAGCATTTTGAATGTTATATTGATACAAACCATCAATGTTTTTCAGATGGTGGGTTTTTCATGGGGCCTGATACCGATTGTGAAACTGTAAATTGTTGTTTCACTGATGATATAGGAGCATGTTGTTTATCAGATGGTTCTTGTCAGGAATTAACAATGGAAGATTGTTCTCTTTCTGGTGGTATATTTACTGATATCAATACGAGTTGTGTTTCTGCAATTTGTGAACCTTTGATTGGTGCGTGTTGTTTATCGTCCGGTGGGTGTTCAGAAATAACTTCTGATGAATGTGCTAGTTCTGGTGGAACTTTCTATGGTGTTGGTTCTTGTTGTGGAAATATCGGAGTATGATTTAAGATGACTGATACTGGAACTTGCGCCGGAACTTGTGGTGTTTGTTGTTGTGGTCAAACTTGTTTGCCTGATGCGTGGGATGATTACCCTGGAGGTCAAGTAACAGAAAATGTCTGTATGTATTTGTGTGCGTTTGGGCATACATTCATTGAAGGTGCATATTGTATAGATGATCCTTGTGGGGTTGGATATGGGGCATGTTGTCAAGAAAATGAAAATTGTTTGGATGGTGTATCAGCATATACTTGCACCAATAATTTTTCAGGAACTCATCATAATGGACAATATTGTGCTGACGGTGAAATGCCGGACGGGACTATTGATTGTTCGGGTTCTCCTATTCCGGTTGGAGCGTGTTGTTTTGGTGATAATACTCTTTGCTATGATAATTGGACTGAGGAGATGTGTATAGATGGTGTGTGGACGGTCAATCAATCTTGTGCAGATGTTTGTGATTATTCTGGTAGCGGGGCATGTTGCTATAATGAAGAACACTGTATAGATGGTGTAACAAACAATCAGTGTAGTATGTTGGGGGGAACATTCACATTGGATGAAGATTGTGATTCTATTTATTGTTCTCCTTCTGGTAGTTGCTGTCAAGCTGGTGATAGTTGTGTGACAATGAATCAAAATGAATGTGAAAGTTCAGGTGATATATGGTTCATTAATACTTGTGACGAATTATTAAGTACTAATGCTTGTGGGTGTAGTTGTGGTTCTGCTGATGGTTCTCCTTGGGATGCTTCGGAGGAGGATGAAGATTGGACAGATAGTTGGCAACCTGAACCACCATCGGAATGTTGTGGGATGTATTATGATTCAGATGTATGCACGAATGTTGCTCCTTTAGATGATGATCCGGAAGAAAGAAGATTCTATAGGGGATGTACTTGTGTTAATAACCATGATGATAATGGAACAAGTTGTGTTCAAACTCGCGGATGCCCAGATAATGACTTTGTGTGTCCAGATGATGTAAATAGTTGTTACTATGGTATATTGGATGGTAATGAAACAAGAGAATGTACAGATCATGATGATTGTGCGGGTGTGGGAGAAGGAAATAGTAGATGTGTAGATGTTTGTAATAAAAAATTATGCGCACCACTATGCGCATATTGTGGCGATTGGGAACGGGGGGCTTGCTGTGTATATAATGTAGATGGTCAGGGAAATTGTAACTGTGTAGAAACTATAAGGCCTCTTTGTACTTGTCCTTTATCATCTCATCCTCTAAATTATTGGTATGGTGAAGGGACAACATGTGATGATTTAAGAGCGAATCCTAATGATTGTCAATCGGATATACCATTATCTGTCCACTGTGGAATTGGTTGTTATGATGGAAGTGGAGAGTGTGGAGGGGGTGGGTGTGGATGCGGAAATAATAGTTCTGGTGGAGATTGTCCGGGTTCGTGCTGTGTTGATGATTGGACATGTTATGACACATATAATAATGCTGATATGACTTATGAGGTTTGTGCCGCCTGGAGCGGCGTGTGGTATGATTTTTGGCCTTGTGATGGTGTTGATTGTGATAACCCGGTTGGGGCATGTTGCACTGATCCGTGCGAAGATTTCTTCGGTTCTGGTTGTCCATGTGATCCTAATGGGAATGGGAATTATATATATTGTGACTGTACATTAACTACTCTAACTGAATGTAATGAGGTGGGAGGAGTTTGGTCAGAAAATACTACTTGTTGTGATTCAACTTGCGGAATAGATCCTATTACTTGTGAGGGTGAGTCAGGAGCATGTTGTTGTCCTGATGGGGCTTGCGTACCGTGTAACGAAACGGATGGGCATGGTGGATTGTGTTCGGTGGCTGTTAGTTTTGAAGATTGTTCTGCTATTGGTGCTTGTTGTTTTGTTAATGGCGAATGTGAAGAAATGGGTAGGTGTGGTTGTTCTTCTCAGGGGGGTTTTTGGTCGAATGCTTCTTGTGATCCTGATGATCCAGATAATATTAATATCGATGAAGGATGTTGGGTTCATTGTTGTGTTGAAGGAACTTGTACCAGAATGCCTGGATATACTTGTAAACATATAATGTCTGGAATTGTTGTAGAAGAGTGCGGTAATTGTCCCGGTGTTTGTTGTACTGGTAAAGACTGTGAAGTAACCACTGAATCTGCTTGCACTGAAGGAACATGGTATTCAGAACATTATTTTTGTATTGAGGGATTGTGTGAATTTGGTATTAGTGCGTGTTGTTATGTGGAGACATCTGGTTTCGAAACAGTACCGCGTTGTGATAATACAAACAATTCAGAGTGTGATGATAAAGGTGGAGAGTTTCATGCCGGACAATTGTGCGGCAATTCTAATGTTGATTGGCCTTGTGAAGGAAGTTGTTGCTATCTTCCTTGCCGTAGTGATGGTGGTTATTTGTGTAATGAAAATGTAACATGGTCAGAATGTCAAGGTATATGTGAGGGTCCATATAGCCCCGGAAATCATACAGGAATTTCTTCGGTACACCATTGCGGTTGGATAATGAATAGCACTTGTGATTTAAATAATTGTAATGATAATTACCATAATTATTTTAGTGGTATAGGTGGGTGTTGTATTGAACCACAAAATGCAACACGCTCTTGTGGATACACGAATAAGAGTCATTGTAGTGGTGAAAATTCAACATGGCATGAATGTGCAGGGTGTTGTCAAGTCTCTGCGGAGTGTATGGGATCTTGGGGTGCGTGTATTTGTCCTTCTGATAATTTATGCTATGATGGTGAGACTGCGTGTCCAACCTGTAATAACGAACCTGATGACCTCGGGTATTGCTGTACTGAAGGTGATTGTGGTGATTGTTTTTATGTTTCTGAAGAGGTTTGTAATAATGTTTTTGGGGGGGGTTGGACAGCAAACACAGATTTTGGAATTTGTTCTGTTGATCCTTGTCCGGCGTGTGATGGTAGTGATAATCTTGGTGCATGTTGTGCTGGACTAGATGGTGGGTGTGGTGAGGCACAATGTGAAGACATTAAAAGATCAGAATGTGATAATAGTGGTGGTGTGTGGTATGATGAGGAATCGTGCGGAGATGATCCTTGTCCTTGTGAACCGCGCGGTGCTTGTTGTCGTGGCAGGCAGTTATGTGAAGATGATGTTTTTGAAAATGAGTGTAGGTGGCAGGGTACTAATAATACATTTTTTGTCGGAAACACTTGTGCTAATATTGATTGCTTGGATATTGGTGTGTGTTGTAATGAAGGGGGTCCGAGGGTATGGTACGGAAATTATATAAGGTGTACCAATGATGGATATTATTGGGGAGGTAATTTTTCTTCTCCATATTCAGATAATGAATGTACTATCATAGGCGAATATGCTGATGGACCTCGCCCTTGGTTAGCAGATGTTAAAGGAAGATTTGGTTATATAGATGCAGGAGAGGGAGGAGTTCCGGTAAAAGATCCTCAAATTCCCGGTGACATAGAAAGTAATCCTGAACATTGTCCACAAGGAAGTCCTCCACCATGGGAAGATAATTGTGATATGCAGCCAGATAACAATAGATCTTGTCTTTGGCCCCTGTCAGGATTTATACCATCAATTAGTGGTCAAACTCTTTTGTGTATAAATAATATTCCAGAATATTTGGATAATTTGAATTCTCTTTCGACGGAGAATTATTGTAAAATGTTGTGGGGTGGAGGAATTTATTATGCGGACAGTGCTGATTGTGGTGGTATAGGAACAAAAATCGAAGACTATTCAATACAGACTGATTATTGTAGAAATAGAACACAAAGTGACTGTGATGATCGTAACGGAACTTGGACATCAGGTAAAGAATGTTGGGGATTGTGTTGTTCGGAATCCGTAGATTATGATAACTGTTTTAGAACTAATATATGTTATTGTGAAAGTGATAAAATAGCTGGAACCTTTTATGAAGGGGATATCAACAATTCAAATTATCCTTGGAATTCTATGAGTTGTTTTGATAGTAGTTGTCACACAATTACACCGCATGGTGCTTGTTGTGTTAAGAATAATTGTGAAGAGTGTTTCGAAGCAGAAGAAAATTCATGTATGGGTATAGGAATTTTTAAGGGTGAAGGTACATCTTGTGAGGATGATCCTTGTCCGTGTGCTGGTGTTTTTGACATTGATTGGTGTTGTGAAGATAATTCTTGTAGCGAAACCACAGACACAGATTGTGGAGGAGTATGGGGCGACACATCGTGTACAAATGGTGGCTATTGTTGTGAAAATAAATCATGTGAGAGTATGAATTTTTGTGAATGTTTGTCTGGATCGTGGTTTTCTACTGAAGTAGAATGTAAAAGTAAATGTGGGGACAATCCTGATAATGTTGCCTGCTGCGTCGATCAGTTCACCTGCTATAATATGAATGAATCTACCTGTTTGGAGTGGGGTGGGGATGTTTATTATTCAAATTGTGATAAAATAGATTGCTCTGAACCACAATATGCTTGTTGTGTTAATGACGAATGTTCATCATCAACAAATAGTGACTGTGATTCGATGGATGGTATATTTCATGAAGGATTTAATTGTTTAGAGGTAGATTGTTCTTCTGAAACCTTTGCTGCGTGCTGTCAACCAGATGGGGATTGTTATTTTTGGCCGGAAGACTATTGTATTAGTGTGGGTGGTATATGGTATGAGCATAGAGTTTGTGATGATATAACATGTGATATGCCAACAGGGGCATGTTGTATTTGGGGGTCTTGTTACCCAGACTATACACCAGAAAAGTGTCAGAATAGTAGTGGAATTTATCGAGGCGACGGTTCCGATTGTAATATTGGGTGTGATATGATGTTTTGTTGTCATCCTGATGGTATTTGTGATTCAGATGGTACTTGTGATGTTAGTGACGGTGATGTGTGGGTTGAAAGTTGTGATGGTTGTGAAGTGGGTGGAATATATGGAGCATGTTGTATTATAAACAATTTTGATTGGAATGAATGTTATTACATGATAAGTTCTGATTGTTATGAAGATTATCCAAATAATTCTGTTTGGTTTGGTGGAATAAATTGCGAAGATGGACCGTGTGATAGAGGAGCATGTTGCTCACATGAAGGAACAGACCCCATATGTCACGATACTAGTATAGAAAATTTTTGCAGTTGTAATAGTTGTGTCTGGAGTGGTGGTGGTTCTAGTTGTGACGATGATCCGTGTAATATTGGTCCTGTTGAAGGAGCATGTTGTTTACCCGATGGTTCTTGCGTTGGTCCTGTTGAAGCAATTGTTTGTTCTTCTTCTTATGGCGGAACATATGGCGGAGACGACACATCATGTTTAGATGTTTTGTGTTGTTTAGAAGAATGTTCTGATTGTGTTGATTGTCCTACTTGCGTACAGTGCGGAGGGGGAGGGGAGCAAGGTGCGTGTTGCATTGACACAAATTGTATAATAACAACACAATCAAGTTGTTCTACTTCTAATGGTGATTATCTAGGCGATTCTGTTTCTTGTACACCAAACCCATGTGATGACGATCCCACTCCCAGTCCCACTCCCAGTCCCACTCCCAGTCCCACTCCCACTCCCAGTCCCAGTCCTACTTCACCGCCGCCAGGAACAACGGATTCACCCTATGCAGAAACAGATCATTGTTGTGGGTGTTGGGAGTTTGGTCCTGCTTGTTGGAATATGCCAAGGGGAGCGAATTGTGAAGATTTTGCGCCGGGTGGTATGCTTGTTATTCAATATGGAGGAGAGAATACTTGTGCAGAAGCAGGATCAGGGGTTTGTGACCATCTTTGTTCTTCGCATCATCGATGTTGTTTCCGTTGGTGTTGTTGTCCAGAAAACCAGGGGTTTGGTCGGTGTGTGTATGCCCCCGGACCCGGCGAAGGACAAGGAGAATGTGCGTGTATGGGTGGCATTAGGTTTGAAAATGAGCAAGAATGCGAGGGTATGTGCGGTAAAATTCCTGTAAGATGTTGTGATGAGGAGATGGGTTGTAGTACTGCTTGGCATCCGGATGGGTGTGATAGTGAAGTTTGTTTTGGTTATGCAAGATGTGACGAATTAGACTATAATCCAGATATACCCGGCGCAGAAGAGCCTTGTTGTGATTGCCCACATAATGTGTGTTGTTGTTGGCCGCCAGATTTGCCTGTCCCTCCACCGACAGGCGAGCCGCGTTGTACTGAAGCATTTGGTTCATGCCACCCCGGCTGCAGTAATGGTTGTCCGTCACTAGACTATATATGTATCGGAGGGTGTTGGGATTGCAATTTCTTTTGTCCTTTGACAAAGCCTTCGGATTCGCCTCCGCCTTTGAATGATCCCGTAAATGATTCTGATGATATAATAACTACTCCTTTACCAACCGAAGAAAATAACGAAAATTATACAAAAGTGAAATTACCTTCTGGAGAATGTGTTTGGATGGAATGTACATTTCCTTCGTGTCCATATCCCGAATGTGATGAATAAATTACTACATATTAACAGGAAACATTAATGAGTATTCAATTTCGATCTAGAATTAAAAATATAGCAGATTATGGAAGTATTCTTACAGATACTGGTGCTTGCTGTAAACCTGGTGGTACTGCTGTAGAGTTAACTTATGGTGAATGTTTAAAAATTAATGGATATTTTCAATATTTTCAAACAGGGGAAGATATTGGTAGTATTTTGTGTCCAGAATTGGGATCAGTTGGTTGTTGTTGTGCTTGTTCTTATGTTGATGATTTTGACGAATATTTACATACGGAGAACGGATATAGTAATTATAATGGGGGGTTAGAAGATAATGTTACTTTATGCGAATGTAACGCTAAAGGTGGTGTGTGGGGAGGGGCAGACAAAAGTTGCTCAGATTATTCTGATATTACAGATATATTTAATTTATGTACAAATGGAACTAATAATGTAGAGTATGATAGTCGTTTTCCTGCTGGTTGTTGTGTAAATAGTGGTGACGGGACTTATGATTGTAAAAATGTTTGTTCAGAAAAGGAATGCTCGGATGCTCAATCTTCTGGATTGACAGGATCATATTTCCCGGATAATGCATGTGGTGATAATTTTCATGAGTTTGAAGCCGATTGTTCAGTTGGTGAATATTACTCAAATCAAATTCATGGTGGATTAGGAGTAGAAGGAAAATATAATAACACATTGCGAGTTACAAATTTAAAAACATTTGATGAAGAATACATCAACACAATCAATCAAAAGGATGGTTTGGTTTCTGCTTGTATTCAAAATAAAAATAAAGGGGAATATAAATGTGAAATGTCTTCTTTGATTAATTGTGATGGTTTTTGGATGGGATTGAGGCCTAACGGTGATAACTATAACTGTGACGATTCTAACGAAATTAATATAGTTAAAAATTTTATACAAAACAAAACTATTAAAAGAAGTGATATTATAAATCTTAATATTGGCGATTGGCTTATTGCTGGCAGGTATCTTGGTGTATATCATTCTGTAGATAGTCCTTATGAATATACTGAAGTTATTGGTAATATAGAAACTGGTCCTGCACAAGAAACTATTATTCTTGGTAAATCTAAAGATTCTGTTGAAAAGCAACTGAAATCATATTCAAAACATGAGTATGCTATTATTGTTGCAGATAATGATTTCAAAAACGAATCTGTAATTTTTAGCAATCAATTATCAACGCCAAAAACTTCTGTTTGTAATTCTGAATTTAATATGAAAAATACTTCATTTAAATTAATCAATGATATCAAAAATGATTTTATAGTTAATGGTATTGGTAGTTATTTTTGGTCGCTTCCTTCTATAAGAGTATTGTCCTTTATGTTTAAACAAACTTCAAATCCAGAATTTTTACAAAACGCAATATTAAATAATAATAAACCAGAATCACATTATCGGCAAATGAAAGGTAAATATTGGTCTTCTACTTTATTGAATGATACTGGTGGAACCCCTTTGGTATATACTCAAACTTTTAATAATAATTCTTTTGTCAGCAGCAGCACTATGGATATGATTGCTTTTGCAAGACCTATAATTGTTGCAAAAATTGAATAATTTTTTTGATATTTTAAATTTTTGTGTTAAAATAAAAGAAATTTATTGGAGATTATATTATGAAAGATGATAAAAAAAATAATATTTCGTTCCGCAAAACTTCTATTGATCCCAATCAAAGAGGATTAAAGAAAAAATTTAGTATGGTACAGAGTTTTGCTGTTGCGCTTGCATCAAGAAATTTATCCAATAATAAAATTAACAAACCAATTAAACAACTTAGAGTGTTGAGTTGTTTTGGTGATGAGGATTTGGGGGGTCAATTACCACCATGCGAATATTTACAGCAAAGTCAAATTGATCCAACAAAACATATTTGTGGTGGTTGTGGGTGTGGCGATAAAGAAAGAACCTTTTTAGTAGCAGAAGCAGATCAATATGGTAAACTTGATTATCCGAAACTATCATGTCCATTACAAATGCCAGGATTTTCTAATTATGTTGTGAGTGCTTCTGATGAAGGAGAATCTCCTATTACCAGAAAATATTATATTGAAAATATAGATTACAACACTATTCAAAATATCTCTGTTATGGTAGGAGAGCAGCAAGAAAATAGCGATACAACGAATTCTTCTGACTGACTATTCCTGTATATTTATACATATAATATAAGGGTATAGGAGATTTTGATGGCCAAATTACAATCTAGAGATGAAATTATTGATTATTCTTTAAGAAAATTGGGTTCTCCCGTAATTGAAATTAATGTTGATCGTCAGCAGTGTGAGGATCGTTTAGACGAAGCGTTGGATTTATTTGCTGAACGGCATTTTGATGGCTCAGATAGGGAACTTTTTTCTTATAAAATTACACAAGCGGATAAAGATAATCAATATATTAGCACAAATAATTTAGGTTCTCCTATTGGCTCAACTGGAGGGATGGACAGCAATGATATATTAAGTATTGTTAAAATGTTTCAATTTGGTCAATTTGCAAACATTAATATGTTTGATGTACGCTATCAAATGGCACTAATGGATTATTTTGGTATCAATAGGGGTCTTGGATTTAATTCGAGTATGGGATTAGCGCGGTATGATGCTACTAAAAGATATATCGGTTTAATAGAAGATATGTTTCAGCCAGAACACCAAATTCGTTTTAGTAAAGTAACAAATAAATTAAATTTAGATTTAGACTGGAAAAATGATATTACTGTCGGTAACTATATAATTATTGAAGCATTTGTGAAATTACCTTCTTCAATTTTTCCTGAAGTGTTCAATGATGTTTGGTTAAAAAAATATGTACCTGCACTTATTAAAAAACAATGGGGACAAAATATGTCTAAATTTGAGGGTGTTCAATTACCGGGAGGAGTTTCTTTAAAAGGTGTGGAAATATTATCAGAAGCAAAAGAAGAAATCATGACACTAAGAGAAGAATTAATGTTGTCATATGAATATCCCATTGACTTTACAACAGGATAATAAAACAAATGGCTCGAAATCCTTTCTTTAAAGAAAACACACAAGAACAAATTCTTGTTGAAGATCTTACCATTGAAATTATAAAAACAATGGGCAGAAATATGATTTATATTCCTCGTACCCTGATAGACGAAGATAAACTTTTTGGGGAAGATGATATTGCAAAATTTGACGATGGTTATGAAATTGAAATGTATATTCAATCTGTAGATGGATTTGAGGGTGAAGGGGATATTCTTTCTAAATTTGGGTTACAAATAAAGGACAGAATAGAATTGGTTGTTTCTCGAAAACGGTTTGAAGAATCTGTTGGTTCATATGAAAACATAACCAGACCAAAAGAAGGGGATTTAATTTTCTTCCCTCTTAGTAATACTTTATTCGAAATTAATTTTGTAGAACACGAAAACCCATTTTATTCTGTTGGTAGCCTTTATACTTATAAACTTTCGTGTGAGGTGTTCACTTATAGTGGTGAAGAAATTGACACCGGATATAGCAATATTGATAAAATTGAAGACGAAAGAGAACAATTTGCTGTCGAATTAGCACTTGGGACTAGAATAAGTTCTAATACTTACATCAACTACTTTGAAGGTGAAACAATATTTCAGGTGCTTGGTTCAACTGGTGCGGCACTTGCTGATGCGACTGCAACCGCAGTTGTTACGGATTGGGATGAATTAACAACCAAATTAACTGTTACAAACATTGTGGGTAATCTTTCTACTGCTGAAAGCGAAACTGTTAGGGGTGCGGTATCAAATGCAGAATATGAACTTAATAGTTCTACAACTACTACTTTGATTATTCCACAAGAACCTCAAGATGGTGATAATATGGGCGATGGAGATGATTTAGAATTGTTGAGAGATCAAGATGATATATTTGACTTTACAGAAACGGATCCTTTCTCGGAGGGGGGTAATTATTAATGTTTACCCAATTCTACAATGAAGCAATTAGAAAATTAGTAATTGGATTTGGTTCTTTGTTCAATGATATTAGAGTAATCAGAAAAAATCCAGATGGTACTACTAAAGAAACTATTCGTGTTCCTTTATCATATGGACCAAAGGAAAAATTTATAAGAAGAATAGCAGAAAGTAGTAGCATATCCGACACATCTAAAGTTCAAATTACTTTACCCAGATTGGGGTTTGATATAACAGGATTCTCGTATGATCCTACTAGAAAAACAAATAAACTCATAAAAAGAACTGCGGTTTCTGAAGATGGTATTTCTTACTCGTACAACTATAACGAAGTTCCTTATATTATATCATTTGGTTTGTATGCATTTACCAGAAATCAAGATGAAAATCTTCAAATTATTGAACAGATTTTGCCTTATTTTACGCCAGAATTTATAGTATCATTTAATATTAATAATATTAATAAGAAAATTGATATTCCTATAGTATTAAATGGTGTTTCTGTTTTAGAAGAATATGAGGGTGATTTTTTTACCAGAAGGAATTTAGCAACAACTTTTGAATTTTCAACAAAGACATATATCTATGGACCTATCAAAACAGGTAAAGTTGTTTTACAATCAGAAATTGATATATTTGGTTCAGAAGAGAAATTTAATCTTCCGGTTTCAGGCGCACACGATTTAAGAATAGGAATTACTGGTGGTTATACTGGAGAAGGTTATACTGCTGGCAATCAGATTTACGGTGAATTTTATTATGAAACATAAAAAAAGTGTAGATGAAAAGTTATCTGAAGCATTAGATGTAAAATTTAAAAAAGAAGAAACTACTAAAGAAATAGTTCATCCACCTAATGCTAATGTGGTAGAAATAGAAGCAGAAGATAGTGAAAAAGATTATTGGTTAGTTCGTCAGAACATGAAGGAACTTATCAAACAAGGTGAAGATGCGATTGAAGGTATTTTAAATGTAGCAATTCAGGGGGATGCTCCTAGGGCTTATGAAGTTGCTGCTCAGATGATTAAAACTGTTTCTGAAGTTAATAAAGATTTAATGGAACTGCATAAGAAAGTAAAAGAGATTGATAAAGAAGATATAATTCTTAATCAGCACAATACAACCAACCAATCCATTTATGTTGGTTCTACTAGTCAATTACAAGATTTAATAAATCAAGAACGAAGTAGAACGAAAGCAATTACAGATGATACAATAATGGATACGGATATTATAAATGACTGACAAACAGGGAGGATATTTAGGAAACACCAATCTCAAAGAGGCTGGTATTGATATTCAATTTACCGAAGAACAGGTGAAAGAATATATGAAATGTTCTAAAGATCCTGTATATTTTATTGAGAAATATATTAAAGTAGTTTCACTAGATGAAGGACTTGTTCCATTTAAACTTTATGATTTTCAAGAAGATATGGTTGAAACTGTTCACAATAACCGATTTGTGATTGCAAAACTGCCGCGGCAGAGCGGAAAATCGACGACAATGGTTGCATATCTTTTACATTATATATTATTCAATCAAAATGTGAATGTTGCTATTCTTGCTAATAAACAATCTGTTGCTAAAGATATATTAAGTAG
>CAZCRK010000014.1:0-32955 GCA_964501035.1 uncultured bacterium | reverse complement strand
TCGGATAGCTTTAACAGTTTATTTTTAAAATATTTCAATGAAACTCAATTTCAATTTTGGATTAAACATAATATTGCCGATAATATGGATATAACGTTTGAGTACAAATTTACTGAACGTTACTCGGATGAGATTAACTGGAGTGATTTTGATTGGATGGAAAAAGAATATAAAAAACACGAATTATGGTTAAAATTCACATTTAATATAGCTTTATTTTATGGTTATTAGGAGAACAAAATGAAAGTACAATATATGTTTATTGGGATACTAATTCCACTATTTACTTTAAGTTGCAGATTACCATCTGAGCCAATTATAAATGAATACAAATTAATTGATTTAGATTGTATTCGTGCAGACTTTGGTGAAGAATATGATGAATTTTATTTTTGGAATAATAATTCACTTCCACTTTTCACAAATGATTCAGATGATTGCATAGAATACGAAATAGTAGAATCTAATGATACGCTTCATCTAGGTTTTTTTGAAGAATCATTATGTGTTAATCCGAATACCTTAGAAAGAGTACCTTCATTTAATTCAAAGTCAGAATGTCGAGAAGCTTATTTGTATTGGATTGACTATAGGCGTCCTAATCACTATTTTACTAGGGTAGGAGAAGCATCTGATAGTTTATCCTTGGATGGGAATTGGAAGTGGATTGAATCAAAGTTTTATATTGAAGGCAGATATTATGAAGGGGATCTTGACCTAGATGCTACAATCGAGTCAAATGAAGATATTGATTTTGTTTTAACTGTAGAAGATTCAACCATTTTACAATCAATAGATTATGAAAATATTACAGAGTATTTTCATGGTGAACTTTTCTATTCTGAGGCAGAAAATTGTGATATAATTGAGTATGAACTTGAGGACTTAGATTGTGTTATCATCGATTTTGGTGCAAGATATGATGAATTTTACTTTAACAATTCGGATTTACCAATTATTACTAATGATTCAGATGAATGTATTGAATACGAAATAGTTGAATCTAATGATACACTTTATTTTGGATTTAATGAAGAATCATTATGTGTCAATCCAAATACTATGGAGAGAGATTCATTATACACTACAAAATGGGAATGCAGAGATGCTTGTATGTCTTGGATTGATTTCAGATGTCCTAATCACTATTTTACCAGGGTAGGAGAAGCACCTGACAGTTTATCCTTGGATGGGAATTGGAAGTGGATTGAATCAAGAATGTACGAAAGTAATGAATGTTTTCAAATGGACTATACTATCATGGACTCTACTATCAGCGATACTATCAACCTTAATTTTTCAATTAATGGGAATAATATTGTTCAAACCATAAATTATGAAAGTTTTTCGGATGAATTTAATGGTGTTCTGAGTTATGATGGAGAATTTATTCAAGGTCCACTTAATGTAATAAATCATCTATTTTTCCATTCAATAGGAGAAACTAATGATATTGATATTTCCAATAATTATATTGTTTCAGCTAATAATTACAATGGTTATTATGTTCATAAAATAGTATTTGATTCAGATTCAACAATTATTGATGATTCAGATTCAACAATTATTGAATTGAATGAATTGTTTCACAAAGCGGATATGTTTTCATCTACTGGTGATGATAGAGCTGAAAAAGTAATCATTTCAAAAAATCATGGAGTTGCTTTTATTTTAGATAAACTAGATAAAATTTGGGTTATTAACCTTTACTCTCCAGAAACAAGTTTTAACATAGAAAATGAATCAAATAATATTACAGAAAATTGTTTTGGAAATAAGTGGTTAGATTTAGCAATTGATGATTCTCAACTAGATTTTATACGACTTTACCCGTTAGTTAAACATTTTGGAGCTGAAGAGGGAATCGGTGAAGATGATCCATCAGAATATGATGAATATTCAACTTCATTAACATATATTGAATTTAATCCAAACCCTGAATTTGATTTAATTGAAACAAGTTGTGAATATTCAAATAATTTAGGTTATTTTGTTGATAACGTGTCATTTTCTGATGAGTTGTTAATTACTGGTGAAGGAGAATTAGGTGTGAAAATCTACAAACAGACAAGTTCATCAATATGTTTTGATGATGAAAATCAAATTATTTCAGAATTTGAATCAACTGAAAGTTATGATGAAGATAAATCAAATTGTGAAAATCCAGTTTGGATGGGTGGATTTGATGGCACTTTCGAACCAGCTGGGGGGTTAGAACCAAACATTTTTGCTCAGTTTGATACACCTGGGGAGGTGAACACTGTTTACTCTACGGGGAATACAATTTTTGCTGGGCTTTCAACAAGCAATGGTTGTTACATGGTGTTACTTGATTCAGGTGGTAATATTCTATCTACATTACCCTTTGGACAAGGTTATACAATTAACGGTATTCACCAAGATACTGGATTGATCGCGTTGGCAGCAGGTCATTATGGGGTACTTCTTTATGATTGGGATGGTAATACTGGACTAACAGAATTGGGCATACTTGAAACAAGTTATGCAAACGAAGTAAAAGTACAAGGAAATTCCATTTTTGTTGCAACTGAAGATGGAATAGATATTTTTCAAATAGAAAGGTAACAAGTAAGTGAAACTAGGATTAAAATTTTTAACTACATTAGTTATAGCAAGTTCATTATTTGCACAATTTGATTGGCAAGATAATGGAATACCAGTTCGACAAGGAATTCATATTGAATGGCAACGAACGGGTGATGTTGGTGATAATGGCGAAATGATTTTTGCATGGTCAGATACTCGTTTTGGTGGAAGAGATATCTATATTCAAAAAGTAGATGTAGATGGCAACAACCTTTGGGGTTCTGAAGGAACTGCCGTAGTTTTAGCACCGGGAAGACAAGAAGACCCAATTTTAGTTTCAGATGGACAAGGTGGTGCATTTGTTATCTGGGTAGACTATCGTGATGAACCTGAACATGGTGATATTTATGGTCAACATGTGCTATCTGATGGTAGTGTAGCGTGGGGAATTGAAGGTGTAGTTTTGACAAATGTTGAAGGAAAACAAGTTTCACCTAATATGTGTTCAGATGGACAAGGTGGTGCGTTTGTAATTTGGAAGGACAAAACTGTTTCAACTGTGGGTCATATCTACGGTACTCATTTAACTGCAGATGTAAATGATATTGTTGAAGCAGGTGTGGGTGTACCGCTTCTTTCAAATGATTCTGACCATACAGGAGTCAGTATTGAAGTTGCTGGTTCTGGACATGCTGTAATGGTATGGACAGACGATAGAACCATTGATGATTTAAACATTTATGGCCAACGCATAGACTCAGATTTAAACACACTTTGGAGTACTCCAGAGGAAGGTGGTATAATAATTTGTGATGCTATGAATAACCAAGAATATGCAAAAGTAACGTATGTCTCTGATAATACGACAGTAGTTACGTGGGAAGATAAAAGAAGCAACGAGGAAGCTGGTGATATTTATGCACAATTTTTGGATATTGATGGTAATTTCCAGTTTCAAGATAATGGTTTAGAAATTTGCACACACGAAGCACCTCAATTAAAACCTCGTGTTAAAGCCGATGCATCTGGAGCGTATATTGTTTGGGAAGATGCCAGAAATGGTAATAGTGATATATACTCGCAAAAATTAATATCATCTGGAGTAGTTTGGGAAGAAAATGGAAAACCAATTTCTGTTGCTACAAGCACTCAAGATCAACCTCGTTTAACTACAGATGGTCAAGGTGGAGTGTATTATGTGTGGATGGATGAACGATTTGCACCATATCCCAATACTGAAATTTTCATGCAACATATTGATGCTGATGGAAACCCATCTTTTGAATCAGACGGTCAAGCAATTTGTGTAGCAGATCATAAACAATTTAATCCATTAGTGCGTAATGACGGTAATGGTGGTGCTATTGCAATTTGGGGCGATATGCGAACTGGAAGTATTGGAATGTTTGCACAACATTTACATCCACAATCTGGCATTTCTTTGGTTGAAAATGGAGTTGAGTTATATTTTGGAATAGATGGTCATGCAATTTCACCAAAATCACTATACTTAGGAAATGACAATAATTTAATTTACTGGGAAGATAATCGATTATGGGATGAAGACCCAGACGGAATAGGGTTAGACCAAAAGATTCTTTCTTATGGCCAAAAAGTACATTCAAGTTATAATCAAATTACGGAAGACAATGGAATAAAGTTAAGTGACAATCCGTACCAATCTGATCCAAAAGCAGAGGTGTTAGATGAAAATATTCTGCTTGGGTTTGGCTATTCATTTGGTGATATTGTTCAATATTATCAAATTTTGGATGAAAATTTGTTTATGCTTGGTAATAGCGAAGGGACCCCTGTATTTGAATCTTGGACAAATCAAAGCTCATTTGAATTAGTTCATGGCAATGATGGATTTGTATATTATATTTTTTCTGACCAACGAAATTACATTGATTATGATATTTTTGTTCAAAAATTTGATTCGGATGGATTACCCCAGTGGGATGAACCGGTATTGGTAGCAAGTAACTTTTTTATTGATGACAATGTTAAAACAGTAGAAGCACTACCAAGTGGTGGTTGCTTTATTTCATTTAACACGGAAAGTGGTGGCGAAAGCTCTGTTATGGCAATTGCAATGGATTCTGATGGAAATGTAATTGAATCATGGGGTAGTGGAGTGAATTTGACGGATGTAGATAGTGACCAATTTATAGAAGGATCCGTCAAAACTGACGAAGGTGTTTTTGTAATATGGAAAGACCAACGATCAGGTTGGGCAGATATTTATGGACAGTTTGTTAATTTTTCAGGTGATCTAGTTGGCGACCCAGATGGAATTCCAATCGCAGTTGATGTAAATGATCAAACATCTGCAACGATTACATATAATGAAGTAGAGGGTGAAGTGTTGGTATGTTGGGAAGATTTCAGGTCTGGTGCTGATTATGATGTGTATTGTAAAACTGTCAATATTGAAACTTTGGTAGTGAGTGAAGATATCATCATTTCAAATGATGTAGGTAATCAAAAGACACCAAATGCATTTACAAGTGAAGACGGAACATATATGATAGCATGGGAAGATTCTCGTTTAGGGATTGCATTTGATATATTCTACCAAGAAATTTATGATAATAGTTTTGAGTTTGAAAATGGTGGGATAGTTGTGTGTGATGCAGATTTCAACCAGTTTAATCCAAAGATTGACCTTTATTCTGAAACGGATAACTCGTATATGATTTATTGGGATGATATGAGAAGTTCTGGTAAAGAAGATTTGAAAAATATTTATATCCAATCAGTTACTCTAGGTGATGCATGTACTGCAATGGATGTCAATAGCGATAGCGTGATAAATGTGTTAGATGTCGTACTACTTGTAAATATCATCCTAGACAATCATAATCCGACGCCAGAAGAATCCTGTGCTGCTGATGTGAATGCTGATGGTGTAACAAATGTGCTTGATATTGTTTCAATAGTTAATTATATAATTTCATAAATATGCGTTTCGTTATTTTCATACTATTTTTTATGGTTCTCTGGGGGCAAGTAGAGCTTCCGGATAGGTATCATACATATGAAGAAATTCAAGCTCAACTTGAAGCATGGGATGAAGAGTTTGGAAGTAATTTCGAACCCTATCCAACATATTATCCTGAAAGTGGTATTATTTATCATATGGAAGAAATAGGTGTATCAACGCATGATCATCTTCCATTTTATGGTGTACGATTATCATTTAATGCCGATGTCAAAGAAGATCAACCAAGAGTTTTGATTTTAGGTCAATGTCATGCTGAGGAGATTTATGGTGTTGAAATAGCGATGGAATTAATTTATCGTTTATTGCACCCTGTTGAGTTCCCTACAAGCTACTTTAATCTAAAAGCCTTTATGGAAAATACCGAAATATGGGTAATTCCAACATATAATCCTGAAGGCTTGAGAATGGTACATGGGTATTATGATCATGAGGAGTTACTCCACGATACAGCATACCGAAAAAATAAACGTGATGTCAATGAAAATGGAATTTTTGATTATGTAGTTGGAATTGGAAATGATTTAGATGGGGTTGATTTGAATCGAAACTATGATTTCAATTGGATTTTTGGAGATGCTGAAGGACAAACGGATGGTGGTTGTTCTGGAAACCCATCATATATTGCAAATTATGACTACTATCGTGGTGAATACGCTTTTTCTGAAACTGAAACGGCAGCAATTAAAGATTTTGTGTTAGACCAAAATTTCTTATTATCAATCGCATATCATAGTTCACGGTCAGGTTGTGTGTCTGAAAAAGTTATTTATCCTTGGTTGTGGGATGGTGATAAACCATCACCAGATTATCCGGTAATTGCACAATTAGGCGAAGAAATTGCTCAACTGATTCCCAAGGAAGCAGAAAGTGGAAATTATCAGCCAACAAATAGTGTATCAAGACGAGGGAATGCTCATGATTGGCTATATGTTAATACGGGTTGTATTCAATATTTAATTGAAACTGGAACTGAAAACTTACAAGCAATTGATGTTGCAGTTATTGATGATACTGTTGAGCGAAATTTGGTGGGTGCATTCCACCTATTGAAACGTGCAGCTGGTTCCAATTATCAAGATGGACCTGACAAAAATCAAATTACTGGTACAATTACAGATGCTGAAACAGGGTTGCCACTAAGTGGAATTGAAGTTGTGATTGAAGAGTTAAATGGTCCCATGTTAACACAAAGAACTACAGATGAATTTGGTCGTTATCGTCGATTGTTACACGATGCAACCTATACCTTAACTATAAATTCTAAAAATGTTTATGAGCCATATTCTTATACATTTGTACCATCAAATGGCTCGATAACAGAGCATGATATTAATTTAACAAAATTACCTGAATATAATTTGACTGTAAATGTCAGCTTGCCGATAACATATAACAGTGAAAATTCAATAAAGTTAACCACTTTAAATCATAAGTTAACTTATGATTTAACCCAAAATGGGTTTGAAGTTTCTTTACCAACTGGAAGTTATGACTTTGTCATTGAATCAGAGAACATGTTACCATATTTTGATAGTATAAATTTAGAATCGGATACAGAAATACATGTAAACATGAAATGGTCAGCTGTATATATTGAAGAAAATTTTGATTTTTCAGATAACTGGACAGTAGAATCGGGTGATTGGTTGTTTGAAGAAGGGGTTTTATATTCTCAAAGCAGTTTGGTGTATGATAATGAAGCGAACTATTTATTATCTTATGATATTCCAATTGTAAAACATTGGGAAGGGCATACAGTTTTTGAATTTGACTTAGGGTATGAATTAGAATGGGAAAATGATAATGTTGAGTTGATATTGAATTCATTAAATGATACAACATATATTGCTGAATTTTCATCCCATAAATGGCATGAATGGATTAATTATAATGAAAGTTTTCCCGTTGAAGTTAGCTCATTGGATTCATCTTGGTTAGATATAAAATTAAATTCAGATGCAACATTGGGGTATCGTGGTTTAAAAATGGATAAAATGACCATCCTGTATGAACCAGATGGTGAATGTGTAGGTGGTGATATTGATAGAAATGGCGAAATCAACGTTCTTGATATATTAAAAATTGTAAACCATATAATTGATGATGTTCAACTGAATGGATTTGAGCAGTGTACTTCTGATTTAATCGAAGACAGTATAATCAATATTTTGGATATAATTAGTGTAGTAAATTTGATAATTATGGAGTAAAATGAAGTTTTTTAGTAAGATTATTTTAATTAGTGTATTTTCTTTGCTTATAGCAAATAATACTAAACCAATATCTCAACGTACATTTAATACTGAAGATAGAGATTTTAATTACCAACGTGGAACATACTTGATTGTACTACCAGATAATAGCTTAGATATTTATCTAACTAATGAAACGTATGGTGGTGACTTTGTGTCCTTTAAGAAAAGCCAAGGATATGATGTTGAAATAGTTTATTTAAATGAAATTGGTGGAACTGCGAATTACCTCAAACAATATTTAGAGTATTACTCTAATAATAATCCTATGTTAGAATATGTTCTTTTGGTCGGTGATGTAAATGGTGCCTATGAAATTCCAACATTCACTGTTGATTCATATAATGAAGACGATATTGATGTAACCGATTATCCATATACTTTTTTTAATGATGATGTATATAACCCACGATTCTTTTTAGGCAGATGGTCTATAAGCGGTATTCAAGATTTTCTAAAAATTAAAAATAGAAGTATTCAATATGTTCGGATGGATAATATTGATGATGTTTCGCATTTGAACGATGCATTGCTAACGGCTGGAAACTATAGCACTGCTGATGGCACAGAAGTTGATCCGTCTCAGTGGCCAGTTACTCCTGTCTGGACATCATTATGGCTTTATGATGAATTATCAAATTTTGGTTATTCAAATATTGATACGGTATTTTTTCATGCAGGAAATTGGCAAGAGGGATCATATAACCCTTTACTTTCCAGTGTGTGGTCAAGCGGGGTAGGTGTAATAAATTATCGTGGATGGGGTGATGCAAATGGTTGGCACAAACCTTATTTTCACAGAGAAAATGTGGAAGATTTAAACAATGGTTGGAAGCTACCTATCGTTTTAAGTTTTGTTTGCAATACTGGTGATTTTGGAAACAACTATAGCGGCCCTGGTCTTGATAAATGTTATGGTGAAACAATGACGACTGCAGGCTCGATTACAAACCCAAAAGGTGCGGCTGCTATGGTGGGTCCATCTGACTTGGATACAGATACTCGATTTAATAATTTAATATGTGGAGTCATGTGGGATGCTCTTTTAGAGGGTGATGCAACTGAATTAGCACCAGCTTTACATGCAGGAAAACATGCATTAATTGATGAGTTTGCTGGGTTATCAGCCCCAGATGGTACCGTAATTGACGAGTTTTACCATCATGTGTACGGTGTAATTGGAGACCCCAGTATTCCAGTATTTTTAACAGAACCTCAACACTTAATTTCTGATATCGAAAATTCAACTAATTTACATCAATCGTATATTTCAACAACAATTACAAATGAAGATGGTGAATCAATGTCAGACGTAGTTGGAGCACTATTAGTAAATGGTGAATTAATCGGTAAGGGAGTTTCAAACTCTGAAGGTATGTTATATATTGATTTTGATGGAATATCAGCTGGAAGTTCTCTTGAATTGTACTTAAACAAAGCACAATTTTATCAAAAGAAAATTGAGTTAACTTTTATTGAAGATGATGGGTCAGTGTTTAACCCTGTCATTGAAACATATTTAGATATAATGCACACAATTAATACAGGTGAATCATTTCTTGAACCCGGGCAAGAATTTGAACTAAGTTTAGACATTATCAATAATTCTCCATATCAAATTGATGATGCTACAATTTCAATTAATTACTATGGAAGTGAACTAGAAAATGTTTCAGTATTCCCACAAACAGTTTCAATTTCACCTTTTAATTATAGCAGTTTAAATTCAGTATTATCTGCATCGGTTGTTAACTCAATTTCTGCTGGAAGTATAATAAATTTTGAAATAGAATACAATTGTGAAAATGCAGATATTTTTGAAAATTATTTTACAATTATTGTCGGATCTAATGAAAGTAGTTATTCTGATTCAGATCCAACCCCTCCTAGTGAATATGGATATTGGGCTTATGATAGTTTTGATTCAGATTATACCGAAGCACCAAGTTATGATTGGGTAGAAATAAATGAAATTGGAACGAATTTAAACTTAACCGATGACACTCATATTGATGATGTAGAAATAGGGTTTGAGTTTACATATTTTGGCGAAACTTACAGCACAATGACAGTATGTTCAAATGGTTGGGCTTCTTTTGAAACCTGCCCTATAAATTATTTTTGGAATTTTTCTATTCCAAACCCAATGGGTCCAAATGCTATGATTGCACCATTTTTAGATGATTTGGATGATAATGATGGTACTGAACCGTTTAATGTATACGCATGGAATGATTTTGAAAATGGACGATTTATTGTTGAATGGGACAATGTGTCAAATGGTGAAGATGATCAAAATTGTCCAGATTGTATCAAAGAAACATTTCAAATGATATTATTGGATCCTGCTCAATACCCAACTTCAACTGGTGATGGTGAAATTGTGTTTCAGTATAAAGAAATTCACGATATAGATGCCAATGGAAATTATTCTACAATTGGTATTGAATCACCCGATCAAAATGAAGGTGTTGAATATTTGTTTAATTTAGAAACTGCATTGGGCGCTTCATGGCCTATGGACAATGGAATTGTATCTAATTTTGCTATTAAATTCACAACCGATTCACCAAATGATGTTTCATGCACAGTTATGGATGTAAATAGTGATTCCATTATTAATATTTTAGATATTATAACAATTATTAACTTCATCATGGATGTAAACGAACCAAACCCATCTGAAGCTTGTGCCTCTGATGTGAATGGTGATTCCATTATTAATATCCTCGATATAATTTCAATTGTGAATTATATAGTTAGTTAGATAAGTAAAAAGATCCTTTAATTATAATTTGGTGTTTTTAAGCTACATGTTTTTTTGATGTAGTTCTTAATTTCAGTTCCCCATATCACATTCCTTTTTTTATAACAAAATACGTCGATATTTTTGTAAATTATAACAAGATAATAGGATAGGTATTTCATAAATATGGCGAAGTTAAAAGGACATGTAACATTTAACATTGAGAATTGTAAGGGGTGCGAACTTTGTATTGAAGAATGCCCTCAAGATTCATTAGATATGTCAGAAAATATCAATGGAAAAGGGTATCATTATGCAGTATTGGTGGAAGATACGTGTACGGGTTGTACAAATTGTGCATTAGTTTGCCCTGAAGCAATCATTACGGTTTATCGCGAAAGTAAAAAGAAAAAACCGATTGCAACTATTTCAAATGTATCTGATAATATTTCAATTAAGGTGAGTTAAAATGAGCACAAAATTATTAATGAAGGGGAATGAAGCTCTCGCAGAAGCTGCAATACGTGCCGGTTTAAAAGGGTATTATGGTTATCCTATTACACCACAATCAGAATTATTAGAATATTTAGGTGTACATTTAGAAAAACGGGGTGGTGCATTTGTTCAAGCTGAAAGTGAAGTGGCTGCCATAAATATGGTGTATGGTGCAGCTGGTGCAGGTGTTAGAACCATGACAAGCACAAGTGGTCCAGGGTATAGTTTGATGCAAGAAGGAATTTCTTACATCGCATGCGCTGAACTTCCCTGTTTGCTCGTAAATGTTATGCGTGGTGGACCAGGATTGGGAACAATCCAACCTTCTCAAGGAGATTACTTTCAGGCTGTTAAAGGAGGTGGTCATGGAGATTATAAATGTATTGTACTTGCACCAAATTCTGTCCAAGAAATGGCTGATTTTACCTATTTAGGTTTTGATTTAGCTGATAAATATAGAACTCCAGTTTTAATACTTACTGATGGATCTCTAGGTCAAATGATGGAAGCTGTACAATTTCCAGATTATGATATTGATGCGAACAAAGTGGATCATTCATCTTGGGCTACTACTGGTCGGAAAAATATGCGAGAAAAGCATGTTGTTACATCGCTTCATTTACAAGCTGAAGATATGGAAGAAATGAATAATATTCTACAACGAAAGTATAGAAAGATTGAAGAAAACGAAGTGCGTTATGATGCTATTCATACTCAAGATACAGATATAATTGTGGTAGCATTTGGAATGTCTGCACGGGTTGCTCATAAAGCTGTTGATTTAGCACGAGAAGACGGTATTAATGTTGGATTATTTAGACCACAAACTTTATACCCATTTCCTGAAAAAGAGTTAAATAAATTAGCAGATCACGTCGTTAGAATGTTGGTTGTAGAAATGAATGCTGGGCAAATGCTTGAAGATGTAAAATTATCTGTAAATGGTAAAATTCCTGTTGATTTTTATGGTCGAATGGGAGGGGTAATTCCTTCACCTGAGGATATATTGATAAAAATTAAAGAAAATGTGTCTGAATTGGAGGTTTCATAATGACTGAAGTAGGATTTGAGGGTGTCCAATGTGCATTACTTGATTCAATGGATAAGGTTTGGGATAGACCAGACTCGTTAATTGATAAACCAATGCATTATTGTCCTGGATGTGGACATTCTGTCGTGCATCGAGTTTTAATGGAAGTTCTCGAAGAATTGGGATTGATAGATTCTACAATAGGAATTGCTCCTGTTGGGTGTTCAGTGTTGGCATATTTTTACTTAAATATTGATATGCAAGAAGCAGCACACGGACGTGCTACAGCAGTTGCAACGGGTATCAAACATGTTATGCCTGAAAAAACAGTTTTTACCTATCAAGGTGATGGCGATTTAGCAGCAATAGGAACAGCCGAGACTATCCATACTATTAATAGGGGTGAAAACATTGTCATGATTTTTATCAATAATGGTATCTATGGCATGACTGGCGGACAAATGGCACCTACAACTCTCCCCGGAGTAAAAACCTCCACGTCAGTTGATGGACGAGATGTTGAATCCCAAGGACATCCTTTAAAAATTGCAGATATGATTTCGATTTTACCCGGTGCTCATTATGTTACTCGTCAAGCAGTTACAACTGCAAAGGCAGTTAGAAAATTAAAAAAAGCATTGAAGAAAGCATTTACATATCAAATGAATGGGGAGGGTGGAACAAGTTTTGTTGAAGTAGTTTCAAACTGCCCTTCTGGATGGAAAATGACACCACTTGAATCTAACAAATGGCTTGAAGAAGAAATATTTGACTTCTACAAATTAGGCGATTTAAAAGTACCTGGAAAGGGATAAAAATGACAGAAGAAATATTAATTGCTGGTTTTGGGGGTCAAGGTGTATTGTCCATGGGGATGACCTTAGCTTATGCAGGAATGGTTGAAGAAAAAGAAGTTGTTTGGATGCCAAGTTATGGTCCTGAGATGCGTGGTGGAACAGCAAACTGTACGGTTGTTATATCGGATGAACCAGTGAGCTCTCCAATAATAAACTCATTTGATTCTGTAATCATTTTAAATCAACCATCTATGGATAAATTTGAAAGTTCAGCAAAATCGAATGGACGTATTTTGTTTGAAGCAAATAATATTCTTCATCCACCCAAACGAGAAGATATTGATACATATAGTATTCCTGCACTTTCAGAATCTGTGAAATTTGAAAACAAAAAAATCATGAATATGATTATTTTGGGAGCATATTTAGCTACAAATCCCATTATTAAAATTGAATCTATTCTTGAAGCGTTAAAAAAAGTACTTCCGGAACGGCATCACCATATGATTCCGTTGAATGAAAAAGCATTAACTCGTGGAGGTGAGTTAATATTAGAAACAGTATCCTAGTTAGGAGGTTGTTATGACACATGCTCATATTCCAGAATTTAGTACGATTGAAGAAATACTTCAGTATGCTATTCAAGAGGAAAAAGACGCCTACGATTACTATATGGAAGCATCTGAGCGAATTGCTGATCCAGATATGAAACGGTTTTTGCTTAAATTAGCATCCATGGAAATTGAACATTATAATACGTTAAAGGAAAAATTAGAAGAATGTAGGGCAAATCATTTTTGCTCTGAGGGCATTATGTCTTCATTTTCTGAAGAATTTTAGAGGTTCGCCTTCTTTTGTTTAGCCATTAATCCAGGATCAACAAGTACCGAATTTGGATATTTTGAAAATAATATTGAAATTTGGCGAGAAGAGATTGATCATACTAACGATAAACTATCGCGTATTCCATCATATCAAGAGCAATACAGATTTTCCTTAATTGCTCCACATTTAAAAGAAATTTCTCAATTAGATTGTGTTGTCGGCAGAGGGGGGCCTCTTAAACCATTAGCATCTGGGATATATTCTATCAATAATGAGATGCTTTCTGACTATCGTTCTGAAAAATATTCAAATCATGCATCAAATTTAGGTGCTATTTTAGCAGAAAGAATTTCAACAATGTTTCAATGTCCATCGTTTATAATTGACCCAGTAACGAGTGATGATTTTATTCCAGAGGCACGAATATCTGGTGTTCCCAAAATAGAGCGAAAAAGTAGAAGTCATGCTTTAAACATAAAATATTGCGTCAGAAAAACAGAAAATGAATTAGATATCCCAATTAATTCCGGAAAATTTGTTGTAGCTCATTTGGGAAGTGGGTTTTCTATTGCATCCGTAAACCAAAGTAAAATTATTGATGTGAATGATGCCTTGTTAGGAATGGGACCATTTTCAATTGAACGCGCTGGTTCAATTCCTTTACAAGGGCTAATTGATTTAGTATTCAAAAAGAAGTTAAAAGAAGCAGAATTAAAAGAATTATTGTCAAAAAATAGTGGACTAATGGGATATATAAATACTCGAGATTTACGACAAGTAGAAAACAAAATTGAATCAAATCAACAAGCAAAATTGATATATAATGCAATGGTTTATCAAATAACAAAAGAAATAGGAGGCATGTATGCTTCTTTAAATGGTCACATTGAAGGTTTAATTTTGACCGGGGGATTATGTAATTCAGATAATTTTGTATCATTGATAAAACAGAAAAATTCGTTTATATCCAATATTTTTGTGTACCCGGGTTCATTTGAACTAGAAGCACTTGTAGAAGGTGGGTTAGCCGTGTTAAACAATCCTGATATTTGCAAAACATACCAAGCATGATAATATCATATTCTAACATTTATTCCCAACTAGAAAATTCAAAATCTGTTCGGTTAGCTGTTGTAAATCCAAACAGTGATTATATTAATACTGCTTTACTTGAAGCTACTAAACTGGGTTGGATTGAACCAATTTCATTTTCTCACAGCAGTAGTGAAGTAGCTTCTAAAAATGCTGTAAATGCAGTTAGAAATGGTGATTGTCAGCTACTCATGAAAGGTGATGTTGATACCGCTACTTTACTACAAGCAGTGCTGAAACCAGAACAAGGAATAAAAACAAACAGATTATTATCACATATTGCAGTTGTTGAGTCACCAACGTACCACAAACTTTTGTTAATTACTGATGGAGGGGTAAACACCCACTTAGATGAACAAACCATGGGGTCGATATTAGAAAACAGTTTGGAGTTAAGTAAACAATTGCAAATAGATAAGCCTAATATTGCTCTGTTGTCTTTAGTGGAAAAAGTGACATCTAAATTACCTGAAACGGAATTAGCATATTCAGTTTGCAATAATTACATACACCACAAAGAGTTTAATATCGAAGGTCCAGTTTCATTAGATATTGCTATTTCACAAGACGCATCTGTGAAAAAAGGAATTCACTCACATATTTCTGGGGAAGCAGATGTATTAATTGGTCCATCAATTTCTGCATCAAACATGATTGTAAAAGCGTTGATGTCCCTTGGTGGATCCAAAGGTGGCGGAATTATTTTGGGTGCAAAATGCCCTATTGTTTTACTATCACGCTCAGATATAATTGATACAAAATTAAATTCAATAGCATTAAGTTTGATGATGCTCAAAAGAGGTAGAAATGGATATTACAGATAAAAAAATACTGATTTTAGGTGGATGGGGTCTTGTTGGAATGGCAATCCTTAGAAAGCTAGTAGTACACAAACCTAAGGAAGTAATCATACTCTCACTTCAAGAACATGAAGCAAAATCAGCTTGTGAAGAATTAAAAAAAGAAGCTCCCAGTGTTACATTAACACCAGAATGGGGAAATATTTTTGTTCGAGAAAGCTTGAAAGATTTACCTCGTTCTGAAATTATGGGAGATAGCAATCACCGGCAATCTCTTTTGCAAGATGCCATGGAAGCATTTGATGAACATGTTATGGAATCATCGTTTTTAAACCAAGTGATATCTAGACATAAACCCGATGTGATTATTGATTCGGTTAATTCTGCGACTGGATTGGCTTATCAAGATATTTACAATGGTTATTATAACATAAAACAGGAGTTAAACAAAGCCCAAACAGATAACAATTTAACCGAAGGGTTAACATCAGAAATTGAAAGGATGTTAACAACTTTGTATATTCCTCAACTTATACGACATATTCAAATTTTACATGCAAGTATGGTTGAAAATAAAACAGGTGTTTACTTAAAAATTGGCACTACTGGTACAGGTGGAATGGGACTTAACATACCCTATACCCATAGTGAAGAAAGACCATCTAGAGTTTTATTGAGTAAAACATCGCTTGCTGGTGCTCATACATTATTGCTCTTTTTAATGGGAAGGACCCCAGAAGGGCCCATTGTAAAAGAAATTAAACCTGCAGCAGCAATTGCTTGGAAGAAAATTGGGTGTGGAGAGATAAAAAAACATGGTCAAGCTATTCAGTTGTTCGATTGTGATTTGAAAGATGCAGAATTACTTAAAAATGAATTTAATTTTCTGGGCAACTGTAATTGGACAGACACCGGTGAAACTCTAAAATCTGTTTTTATTGATACGGGTGAAAATGGTACTTTTTCACTTGGCGAATTTGAAACCATAACATCAACAGGTCAAATGGAATTTGTAACTCCTGAAGAAATTGCCACGAATAGTATAATGGAAATTCAAGGAGATAATACCGGACGTGATATCATTAATGCTCTTGATAATGCAATTATAGGCCCCACCTATAGAGCTGGGTATATGCGTCATCAAGCAATTAAAGAGATGAAACAACTACAAAAAGAAAACAATATAGAATCTGTTGCTTTTGAGATTTTGGGGCCACCAAGACTTTCCAAAATTTTGTATGAAGCACATTTGTTAAAATTAGTATGTGAAAATATGAAGCAAATTCTTGAATTTACACCAGAAGAATTAACTCAAAAGTTAAATGATGAAATTGCAGAAAATAGCCAGATTAGATCTCAAATAATTTCTATTGGTCTTCCAATTTTACTTGCTGATGGTGATAAAATACTCCGTGGTCCTGTGGTTAAAATACCAACACAATTGGGACGTTCATCAATTGATTTGAATAGTACAGAAATGGAAAAATGGACCTATGCTGGATGGGTAGATTTACGCGAAACAAATATTGCATTATGGCAACATAGAATTAGACAAATTCTTTCAGAAGTTGATTCATTGCCAACGGACGATTCAAGTTCACGATACCATCATGGGATTCAATATTGGGATATTGACAATTCATTTGATATTGGCAAAATTGCATCGTGGATTTTTATTAATGAAGATAAGGGTTTGCGAATAAAACGGTAGTTGCTACCTTCTAATTATTTAGATTACATTAAACTAAATTCTTGCGTAAAAAGAGTTCCTTAGGGCATGATTTATTGCTGGTTTTTATTCTACTATATTCTTTGAATCCATTTTTGTAGTAAAAATTTCTTTTTTGCTCATAGGGTTTATAATCGACAGAATCGCCAAGGGTATAGACTTGAATATTAGAAATATTTTTACCCATCATTTCTTTTTCAAATGCATTAAGTAACATTGACCCAACGTTTTTTCTTTGGTGCTTTAGCCTTACTCCCATCCAACTAATATTCCCAATTGCCTCGTAAACAAAATAAGTTAGAAATCCTATAATATCATTTGATTCTTGTGCAATAAATCCTGTTTGAAAATTTAAATCAGTTGTAATTGATTTGATTCCTTCAGTATCAAACCAACTCGAGAGTTCTTTTTACAATATTTGAAATTTCTAAATGATTAGTACTATGGATAGGTTTGATGGTCAAATCAAATAATATCCAAAATTCGCACAGGAGGTCGACATAGAACAGCTTTGTTTTTGTTTACAGCAATTGGGCGTTCAATTAATTTTGGATATTTGCTCATTGATTCAAACAGGGCGTCATCATCTTCCAAAAATTTTGAAAGTTCTTGCTCTTTGAATTCTGTTTCCTTTTTTCGAATAAATTCTTTTGGTCTGAGTCCCATTTTTTCACCTAATGTTTTCAACTCACTCGAAGTTGGTGGTGTTTTTAAATAGAGGACAATTTCAAAACTAACATTGTTTTCTTCTAGAATCTTCACGGATTCTCTACTTTTACTTCAATTTGGATTGTGGTATAAAATCATCATAATTCCTGCTTTTTGTTTTAAATTCATAATAAATACAATTAGCTAAATATACACATATTAAAAAAGTCAATTATCAATCAATTTTGTCAATTAGACGACATTTCAATTTAAGCTAGAACTCATAATCTAATGTAGTTGATTAATGGATAAAAAATAATAAATGAAAGGTCTGAAAGTAAAAAAATATCAACGAATATTAAAGGAAGTTCGTCTTTACAAGCTGTTACATATGAATTGCTATAAATGTATAAAATTAGAGTTAATTTTTCATGTTCATTTGTTTAATACTTACTACTTAGAGGAAAAAATATGAAGAAAATTTTAGTTACATTGTATATTACCACGTTACTTGCTGTTAATTTAGATACAGTCATTGAAGATCAATTTATTGCCAAAGTTAATCCAAAGTATCAAATTGGAAATGTAAAAAGTTTATTATCTGATTTCGGGTTTTCTTTGGATAAAAAATTAGTTCGAAAACTAAATATTTATCTTGTCAAACTTGAAGATAATCGATATGAAAACTTGGATATTGCACTTTCTGAACTCAGAAAAATGGATGAAATTATATATGCACAATTTGATCATAAAGTGAATGAAAGATTATTTCCGAACGATCCAATTTTCCCCCAAATGTGGGATATGCATAATGAAGGTGGGGCAGGATCAGTTGCAGATGCAGATATTGATGCCCCAGAAGCTTGGGATATTACAACAGGAGGATTGACGGCTCTTGGTGAAGAAATTGTAGTGGCAGTTATTGATGGTGGAGTAGATATTAATCACGAAGATTTGGTCGATAATATTTGGGTTAATGAAAATGAAATTCCTGGAAATGGTATTGATGATGACAACAATGGTTATGTTGATGATGTGAATGGTTGGGATGCATATTCAAATGATAGTAGTATCCCTTCAAATAATCATGGAACACATGTTTCTGGTACAATTGGCGCAAAGGGGGATAATTCTACTGATGTAGTAGGTGTGAACTGGGATGTAAAAATAATGGCTATAGCAGGCTCAACCAGTTCAACATCGGTTGTAAGCATTGCTTATGGATATGTTTTGGACCAAAAATCGTTGTACTTGGAATCTGATGGTGAATTTGGAGCAAATGTTGTTGCTACTAATAGTAGTTTTGGAATTGATTATGCGAACTGTAATTCTGGGCAATATCCAGTGTGGAATGATTTATACAATTCGATGGGGGAAGTAGGAATATTAAGTGCCGCTGCAACAATTAATGGCAATCAAAATGTGGACAATATTGGTGATGTTCCAACCGGTTGCTCAAGTGAATACATGGTATCAGTAACAAATACAAATCGAATGGATGAAAAGTATGGAAATGCAGGATATGGCGCTGAAACTATTGATTTAGGTGCTCCAGGAACAAGTATTTGCAGTACAGTAAATGGAAATGGTGTTAGCTGTTCATATACAGGAACTTCAATGGCAACTCCCCATGTAGCTGGTGCAATTGGTTTATTACACTCTGCTGCTTCACAAGAAATTGCTCAACAATACAAAGATGACCCTGCAGGTACCGCAATATTTATTCGAGATACGATGTTTGAAACTGTAGATATTCTCCCCAGTTTAGAATCAATAACCGTTAGCGGTGGTAGGCTAAATATTTATAATGCTGCATCTGTTTTATCTGAAGAAAATGAATCCTATTTATCTGGCGATTTAAATAATGATGGTACAATTAATGTTCAAGATATAGTCATTTTGGTAAATTTTGTAGTAATAATTGACTCTCCAAGTTCTTTAGAATTTGATGCTGGTGATTTAAACTCTGATGGTGCATTAGATGTACTAGATATAGTTTTGCTAGTAAATGTAATCATAAGTGAAAATAATTAGAATTTTCTGTTTAAGAATTTTTTTTGTTACTCCCCTATTAGTTATAGCTAGTTCATTTTTATTTGGTCAAAATTTCTTTTTGGAAGATTTCGACAATCTTGATCAATGGAAACCTCTCCATTTTAATAAAATTGATAGATGGTCTCAATACTCTATAATTGAAAACGAAAATAGCAATGTACTAATGGCAATAAGTGATTCATCTGCATCTGGATTAATTTGGAAAAATACATTTAACCCATTTGAAACTCCTGAAATTGAATGGTCTTGGAAAATTGAAAACATCCTTGAAAAAGGAAATGCACGAAAAAAATCTGGTGATGACTATGCACTTAGAATTTATATAATATTTGAATATGATGCAAAAAGAGCTGGATTTCTTGAATCTATAATGTATGAATCTCTAAAACTGTTATACGGTGAGTATCCTCCAATGAGTAGTTTGAATTATATATGGGCAAATAAAAATCATAAAGTTAATTTTCTATCGAACCCATTTACAGAAAAAGCTCAAATGTTTATTGTTGAATCAGGAAACGAAAATGCAAACAAATGGTTGATTGAACAAGTAAATATCCTGAAGGATTATAGGCTTGCATTTGGCGAAGACCCTCCAAAAAAAGCTAGCTTAGCAATAATGACTGATACCGACAATACAGGTGAAAAATCAAAAGCATACATAGATTATATAAAGATTAAATAAACATTTTATTGTACAATTTCTAAATAGCTAATAAAAGTCAGTATATTATTAAGTTTGATAAAAATATATTGCAATACTTATATTATAGTTAATAATATTAGGTATTGAACAAATTAAACTATTATGCATTTAGACAAAACAGATAAAAAAATATTAGACATTCTTCAAACAAAGGGGCGAGATACTGCTAGTCATATTGCTGAAGCAATTGGAATGTCCGTGCCTGCAGTAGCTGAACGAATTCGTAAACTCCAAGAATCAAATATAATACTAGGATATCAGGCAGTCGTTAATCCACGAAAAGTGGGCTTGGATGTAGGCGCATTAATTACGGTAGTTTCAGAATCCTCAGAGCATTATAATGAAGTTATTGAAAATGTAAAAAAGAGTAATGAAATAACACAATGTTTTACTACAACAGGTAATGGTTCACATATCCTTATTGCTCGAACTAAAAACACACATACATTAGAACAATTATTACGGCAAGTTCAAAGTTGGCCTGGAGTTATTCGAACAGAAACCCAACTTATTCTATCTTCATACAAGGATATGAACACAATAGATATAGATCTTGAAACAAAAGTAAACTAAATCATCACAAAGGGAGAAAAAGCATGGGAATGATAAAAGCAGAATATATATGGATGGATGGTCACAGACCTACATCAAAACTACGTTCTAAAACCAAAGTATTTGAAGGACCAGTAAATGACGTTTCTCAAATACCAGATTGGGGATTTGATGGTTCAAGTACAATGCAAGCTGAAGGTGGGGATAGCGATTGTATGTTGAAACCAGTTTACTTTGTACCAGACCCAATCCGCGGAGGCGACCATATATTGGTTATGTGTGAAGTAATGAATGCAGATGGTTCACCTCATATATCAAACACACGTGCAAAACTACGTGTACTAGCAGAAAAACACAAAAGCCAAGAATCATGGTTTGGAATTGAACAAGAATATACTTTATTTCAAGGACGATCTCCACTGGGATGGCCTGATGGTGGTTATCCAGCTCCACAAGGTCCGTTTTATTGCGGGGTCGGTGCAGATGAAGTGTTTGGTAGAGATTTAGTAGAAGAACATATGGAAGCTTGTGTTCGTGCTGGGATTTTAATTTCCGGTATAAATGCTGAAGTTATGCCAGGACAATGGGAATTCCAAATTGGACCATTAGGACCACTTGAAGTTTCGGATGAATTGTGGATAGCACGGTGGTTATTGTATAGATTGGGTGAAGATTATGGTGTAAGTGCAACATTGCATCCAAAACCAGTTACAGGTGATTGGAATGGTGCAGGTGCACATACAAACTTTAGTACAAAATCAATGCGAGAAATGGGTGGCATGGATGTGATAACCAAAGCTTGTGAAGCGTTAGGGGAAGCCCATGATAAACACATCGCTCTGTATGGCGCACATAATGAAGAACGATTAACAGGTTTACATGAAACATGTAGTATTAGTGATTTTAGATATGGTGTGAGTGATAGGGGAGCATCTATTCGAATTCCTATGGCAACTGCAAATGATGGATTTGGTTATTTAGAGGATAGACGACCATCCGCTAATATGGATCCGTATGAAGTATGTGCTGCATTACTTGAAACTATTTGCGGTTAAACTGTAATATCAGATTAAATAAAAAAGCCCGGTTCTAACGGGCTTTTTTGTACATCGTTATATCAACAAAATTTATTCTGGATATCCAATTCTTTCAAATGGATTTACAACAGATGAAATTAGATTCCTTGAATGAGCACAGATACGTTTTAAGTAGCGTGCATACAATGCTATCGAAGCACCTTGATTAGAATCTAAGTCACCAATTTTACCAGAAATAATATCATTAGTAATGGCATCACATTGTGATGAAACATCTGTTTTATACGATGTCATTAGCTCTCGAGCACGTTCAATATCTTGTGATTTAAAAGCTGTAATTGTATTTTCAAATAACTCAGTTGAATTATTTTCAATTTCTACCAACCTTTTTTCTAAACTTGAACCACTTAATCTTTTGGGATTATTGACTGCTAAATCATAAATGTTTTTAGAATAATCGCCAATTCGTTCAATATCAATAACAACACTTACTAAAATTAATCCAGATCCTAAATCACTGGTTCCGCTAATGGCTAAGTGTGTCATGATTTTTCGTCGGACATCCCTTTCAAATGAATTGATTTTTTTATCCATTTCATAGATATCAATTGGGATATCTGCTGAATCAGAATTTCTAAGTGATTCAATAGATGCTTTAAACATTGTTAAATCAATATCTAGCATTTCATGACATTCGCTTAATGCTTGTTCGTACAAGCTATTTGATTGAAATAATTCGAAGATTTGTTTAAACATTATTTACCTCCTAAGTAAATGAAAGTTATGGGTATTACAATGAAAAATAAAAATAAATAAAACAATGGAATGAATTTATTTTTAACAGATAAATCGGATAGCTTTTCAGCTAAATTAAGTGGAATATTGCGTAAAAATGGTATTGGATAAATAATTACGATCCCAAAAATATTAAATATGAGATGACTAAAAGCTGCAACTAGAGCTGTTACGTTTAATGTAAGAGCAGCCAATAAGGCAGTTACAGTTGTTCCAATATTTGCTCCTAGAGTATATGGAAATATTTGGCGTAAATTCAGTACCCCTGCCCCTGCAAGTGGTACAACCAGTGAAGTTGTGATTGAAGAACTTTGTACCATGATTGTCAAAATTACACCAAAGAACATTCCTCTGATTGCAGTTTTGAAAATGTATTGGTCAAAAAATACTTCAATCTTAGCTAAAACTAAACTTCGTAACAATTTCACAATTGAATACAACATTGCAAACGTAATTAAAACACTAATAATTAGATAAATAATTTCATTGTCAAATGTAATGTAGTCGATTTGCTTTGCACCCCATTTAATAGCAGCTTTGATTGGACTTTTAAACACTTCATCTGATTGTAAACTACCAAACATTAAAACACCTAATCCAGTTGCAGATCGTTCAATAAAATGAAATGTAATCTCTAATGGAAACAAAATTAGTACAGCTAGTACATTGAAAAAATCATGTACTGTGGATGCAGAAAAAGCTCGTTTAAACTCATTTCCTCTGTTAATATGACCTATTGAAACAATAGTATTTGTAACCGTTGTTCCAATATTTGCACCCATTATCATTGGTATTGCACCGGTTAAAGTCAAGGCTCCACCACTTACCATACTAACAATCATTGAAGTAGTGGTCGATGAACTCTGAAACAATGTGGTTGCCAATATTCCAATAAATAAAGCAACGAAGGGGTTTGCTGTTGTAGTCATAACAGTATTTGCAAAATCACCCCCCATATATTTAATTGCTGAAGACATACCCTTTATACCTACTAAGAAAATATAGAGAGAAAGAATTACACCAGCTACTTTAGTTATGGTTAGATATATTTCTTTTTTCATTTAAACCAAATTAATCCTTTTTTAAAGCTAGCAATTTAGGATTTCTGTATTAAGTTGGTATTTTAGAAATATTAATTTTTGATTAAGTTATTTAACATTTGCAGCAAGTGAAAATGAAAATGTTGAACCAATATTTGGTGAACTTTCAAGGTGAATTTCTGAATTATGGGCTTCCAAAATATGTTTTACAATTGCTAAACCTAAGCCGGTACTGCCTATTGATTTTGACCTTGCTTTATCAACTCTATAAAATCGCTCAAAAACTCTATCTTGATGTTCGATATCAATACCAATTCCATTATCAATGATTCGAAAATTAACTGTTTTATGTTTCTGTTTGATTAAAAGATTTATAGTACCACTATTTGAATAGTTTATTGCATTATTTAAAAGGTTAGAAAATACAGTTTTAAGATGGTGTTTATCACCTAATATTTCAATTCCAGATACTGAAGGAATACTTAATTTAATGCCTTTTTCTAAACATTTATTCCAAAAGGTATCTTGAACCCAATCTAGTATTTCATTACATTGAAAATATTCAAGTTGTAATGTTAAATCGCCTGATTCAATTCTTGAAATTTCAATTAAATCGGAGAATAAATCTTCAAGCCTAGCAGATTGATTAAGAATTTTGGTCAAAAATTCTTTGTTTACATTCGAGTCATCAATAGCACCATCTAATAATGTTTCTGCAAAACCTTTAATTGCAAACAGGGGGGTTTTTACTTCATGCGATACATTTGCCATGAATTGGCTACGCATTTTTTCTAAGCGTTCAACCTCTTGAGTATCAACTTGGAGACGATGAATATATGCATTAAAAAGTGGTATTATATCTTCCCAGATTTCTTGGTCATTTGAGATTTGGCAATATTTATTGTTCTTAATTTGTTTCAAGCTATGTTTAACTTCATTGATTGGTTTTAAATATCTGTAAATGAAATATGAACTAGTTCCAATTGAAATATGTGAGATGAGAATAAGTGAAAGAATTTCAGATGTATTGCTAACAGATATTGAATATATATTAATCAATGCAAAGATTAATAAAAATTGAAAAATCATGTTTGTAATAATTACTTTTCGTATTGGTTTCATGATTCCAATCTAAACACGTATCCACGGCCACGAACAGTTTGGATAATTTCTGAAAACTCTCCCATTTTTTCGCGTAGTTTACGAATATGAACATCAATAACTCTATCGGTTACAAATACATCATCCCCCCAAACATTCACAAGCAAAGCTTCTCGAGTATAAACTTTATCTGGATTTGAAACGAGTATGTAAAGTAAATCAAATTCTTTCTTTGTTAATTTAATTGAATCTCCCCGAATTTTAACTAGAAATTTTTCTGTATCAATTGTTAAACCATTTAAATCAATAAATGATGTTTTAGTTTGTTTTTTATTTTCAGAAATTCTTCTAAACAACGAACGAATGCGAGCAACAACTTTTCGAGGACTAGCTGGCTTTGGAATGAAATCATCAGCGCCAAGTTCGAGACCTAAAACCTCATCAAACTCACTATCTTTTGCCGTTAAAAAAATAATTGGAAGATACTTAAAATCATCATTTGCTCTAATTTGTTTACATACTTCAAATCCATCCATTTTTGGCATCATAATATCTAAAATTATCAAATTGGGTTTATCAATTAACTTATCTATTGCTTCAATACCATTTGATGCTGTTAAAACATTGTACCCTTCTTTTAAAAGGTTATATTCTAACATTTGCAAAATATCTTTTTCATCATCAACTATTAGAATCGTCTTTTTCATACAAGATTTTCTTTAGTTAGCTGTTTTATCCAAGTTTTAATTTCATCTCTTACGTTTCTGTAAATAGGTAAAATATTTTCCTTACTGCCTATGGCCTCTGCTGGATCATTAAAACTATAATGGATATTTTTTTCAGTATTACCTGAAAATATTGGACACATTTCCTTTGCATTATCACATACAGTTGCAACAATATGAAAAGAATCATTGAGATATTTTTCAACATTTTTAGCATAATTTGACGATATATCTATACGTAATTCGCTCATGACTTCTACAGCATTTGGATTTACATTCTTTTCAGGTTTAGTACCAGCACTATACGCATCCCATCCCATTTCTTTCGCTAAACCTTCTGCCATTTGTGACCTACAAGAGTTTCCAGTACATAAAAATAATATCTTATTTTTCATTAGATTCCATAGCTTTTGTTATTATTCAAGTAATTCATCATAGTAAATTTACACATGCAAAGACCATTATTAGTAAGTGCTTGTTTAATTGGAAAGAAATGTAGATTTGATGGGGGTAGTTCAAAGTTGGAAGTCCTCGAAAATTGTCAACATTATATCCCTGTTTGTCCAGAGGAACAAGGAGATTTGTCTACACCAAGACCTCCCGCAGAATTACAAGGAAGTGCAACATCGGTTTTACGTAATGAAAATAAAGTGATAAATGTAAAAGGGGAGGATGTCACTGAACAATTTATCCAGGGGGCATTAAAATCATTGAATATTGCTCAAGAAAATAATGTCAATGTAGCAATTTTAAAATCAAACAGTCCTACCTGTGGTTATGGAAAAATTTATGATGGTTCATTTTCAAAAACGCTGATAAATGGAAATGGTATATTTGCACAATTATGTATTAATAATAAAATTGATGTAATTTCCTCTGATGACAAACTACAAATTATGGATGTTGTTAAATCCGAAAAAGGATATTAATGGACTTTAATTTTGATGTAATGATTTTACTTGCTATCATGGTTATGGCTGTGGTGTTTTTCACTCTTGAAGTACTTCCACTAGAAGTAACTGCAATGGGTATAACTGGCTTGCTTTTACTCTTCAATATTTTAACTCCCGAAGAAGCTATTAGCGGATTCAGTAACAAAGCTGTCATTACAATAGGTGCGATTTTCATAATCAGTAAAGCCCTTGTAAAAACGGGATTTTTAGAGGTATTAGCTGATTTTTTGTATCGCATGGCAGGTTCTAGAAAATGGTTAACTATTTTCATATTCTTGTCAACTGTTTCAGTAATTTCCGGATTTATAAACAATACTGCATCTGTTGCAATTTTCATTCCATTGGGTATAAACCTAGCAAATAAATTTCATATTAGTCCTACAAAGATTTTACTTCCATTATCATATGCTGCTATTTTTGGAGGTACACTTACATTAATTGGTACTTCAACAAATTTAGTAGTAAGTGCTATAATTGAAAAATCTGGACAACCTCCTTTTTCAATGTTTGAGTTTACAAAATTAGGAATAGTGTTTTTAGGTATTGGAACATTATATAATATTTTTATTGCAAGATTTTTCTTACCCTCTAGGACTATTACTTCATCATTAACTCAAAAATATCATTTGGGGACATATCTAACTGAATTCAAAGTAAGTTCAGATTCACCAATTATTGGTAAAACTTATGTTGAAATGGAACTCAGCGAAAATTACAATTTACAAGTGTATAAAATTATTCGAAATGATGAACATTTTCGATTCAATTTAAGGTCTGTTATTATTCAAGAAAATGATATTTTCTTAGTTCAAATAAATGTAAATGATATTATGCGTCTCAAGAATGATTTAAACTTATTGCTTCTTTCAGATGTTAAAATGTCTCAACAAGAATTAGCAGGTAAAAACCATGTATTGGTTGAAGGTTTAGTAACCATGCAATCCAATATGATTGGAAAAACCCTTAGCGAATTTGACTTTAGAAATAGATATTCAGCCTTTGTGTTAGCAATAAAACGTCAACGTGAATTATTGCGTGAGAAAATAGCCCATATTAGTTTAAAATTTTCGGATACATTGCTGATTATGGTACCTAAAGAAAAATTAGAATCCCTTCGAAAATCAACCAATTTTATTGTACTTGAAGAATTAGATATTTGCCTAAAATATGAAAGATATTGGTGGTTGTCAATTTTAGTTATTCCAGTAGTTATGGCATTGGCTTCATTTGGAATTGTACCTATAGTTAAAGGAGCTGTCCTAGGTGCAATTTTATTACTTATGTTACGGTCTTTGTCTATTCAAGATGCGTATGATTCCATAAACTGGTCGGTTATTTTTCTCATTGCTGCATTAATTCCAATTGGTACAGCAATTCAAAATACAGGGGCAGATAAAATTATAGGAGACATGATTGTGTCTCTGGGGTATTTTATTGGAGGAATTGAAAATACTAATCCTGTGATTTTCTTATCTATTATTTACTTTGTTACATTTGTATTATCTGCATTTATTTCAAATGCTGCAGTTGCAGTTATGCTGACACCAATTGGCATAATTTTAGCAAGTCAATTAGGAGTTGACCCTAGACCATTCTTGATGGCAATTTGCTTTGGTGCATCTGCAAGTTTCATGACTCCGATGGGTTATCAAACAAATTTAATGGTATTTGGTCCAGGACAATATAGAATGAAGGACTTTATTCTATCTGGATTTCCACTCACCATTATATTTTGGATTATAGCTACTATTTATATTCCAAAGTTTTGGCCTTTTTAATGAAACATTGTATAGTTGTTGTGCTTGTGCTTGGATTTTTCGCCTGTTCCGGACATCCTACAATAAATCCAGTTCCACTCAAAAAGGGAGAGAGCTCTCAATTTATTACTTTTTCGAGTGAGTCAATAGTGCCTGTGTTTACCTATAGAAAAGGTGTAACAAAATTCACTTCAATTGGTACTCATATCGGGTTGCCACTATATGGAAGCGGATTTGACATTAGTCGAATTCTAAAACAAAGTAAGAGCAAATACTCTCTTGTCAATTTAAGTTGGAATTATTCAATGAACCCGTCATTTGATTTTACTCTTTACTCTTTCAAGAAAAATCAAAGAAGAAAAAATATCATAACTTATGTAGGCTATAGAGGAATGCTCATTCCAAAAGGTCTAGCGAATGGGTCTAGCTTGCGGTTTGGGATATTGTTAGGGTATTATAAAAATAATTCATGGGGTTATGAATTAGGTTATTTGCATGATTTTAATAAATTAGATTCAGAAGATTTAATTGTTCATGATTCGAATATTTCAGATGAAAAAGATCCATTAACAGGAATTTTATTTCGCATATTTCTCCCATTTTTTAAAATGTAATGTAATTTTACAACATGTTACATTATAGTATTATAAATTCAATTTAAATTATTGTGTTAGAATTTCTGAATATTATATTTGGAATGGGGGTGGGTTACTTCTTAGTTTTGCCCTTTGTTGTGTGGATAATTTTATTTAATTAAAAGGAGAAATGGGATGTCTATTGTTAAAAATAAAATAACTGTATTTGTGGCGTCATTACTTGGGTTGTTTTCTGTTGTGATTGCACAAGATGTGTTTTTACAAGTAGATAATTATACAGGTGGATTAATTGAAGTTACTATGTCAAACACAGTGGATGTAGGCGGATTTCAATTTGATTTAGATGCTACTGCAGATTCTACATTTGCAGATTTTGCAGTTTCAGGTGCATCTGGTGGTGCATCCGAAGATGCAGGCTATATGATTTCAACAAATGAAGGAGGTCTTGTTTTAGGATTTTCAATGAGTGGGGAAGTAATACCAGCAGGAGACCATTCTTTAATATTTGTTGATGCAAGTTTTACAGGAACTGATGGCGAAATTTACTTTTCTTCTGCCACTATTTCGGATGCAAATGGAGAGGCTTTGGTTGTTGATTTAGGAACTCCATTGGTAATTAGTACACCAACTACGTGTGAAGATGACACTGCATGTAACTATGGTGCAGACGGTGATTGTGAATATATTGCAGATGGTGCTTGTGATTGTGATGGAAACATTGAAGATGAGTGTGGTGTTTGTGGTGGAGACGGGACAAGTTGTCAAGCACATTATACAATGGATTTACCAAATACCGGTGAATCATCACTTATAATTTTTGAAGATGGAATTACAACTTTAGAAGCAGGAGATGAAATTGCCTTATTTGATGCAAATGGTATTACAGAAGCAAATGACGCCTGTGATGGGTCCTATAATGGTGAAGTACTAGTGGGTGCAGGTGTATGGGATGGCTCTCAATTAGACTTGGTTACTATTGGTTCTGTTGATTTATGTGAATTTGGTGGTTCTCAACTTGCTGGTTATGTTGATGGAAACAACATATTAGCAAAAGTGTGGGATGTATCTGAGCAAATGGAGTATACTGTAACTCTTGATTATTCCATGGGAGATGGAACATATGGTGCAATTCTAACATCTGTATCCGAAGTATATTTTCAAGAACCACATTTTGTTGTTGATATTGCTGAAACCGGCGAATCGTCACTCATTATTTTTGAAGAAAGTATAACCGTACTTGAAGTAGGTGATGAAATTGGATTATTTGATGCAAATGGTATCACCGCCCAAAATGAAGATTGTGATGGATCATATAACGGTGAAGTATTAGTAGGTGCAGGAACATGGTCAGGTACACAACTAGAATTGGTAGCTGTTGGTTCAGTTGATATGTGTGAATTTGCAGGACCTCAGTTAGCTGGTTATGTTTCAGGAAATGATATTGTTGCAAAAGTATGGGATGCTTCTGAAGAAATGGAATATGATGTCAACCTTACATTCTCAACAGGTGATGGAACCTACGGTCAAATTTTAACCTCAGTTTCTGAAATTACAGTTGGACCAACCTATGATATAGTAATTAATGAATTTTTCTTCAGATCTGCTTTAGGTACATCGGTACCAGACTATGTTGAATTGTATAATGGTGGAAGCGAGGATGTTGATGTTTCAGGTTGGTCAATTAATGATGAAGATGGTATTATTGCATCAGGAACTATATCAGCTGGTGGATACCTACTTATTGCAGGTGAAGATCCATTTTTTGATGAAAATGGTGATGAATTATATGCAGGTGAAGATATCCCCAATAGTGTATTTGCGGATGTAAGTTTTAGTACGTCTTCAGATGATATTGCATTGTTTGATGCAGATGGAAATGAAGTGGATGCAATTAGTTATGATTCTGAAACTTGGGCTACAGGCAATGATAATCGTGGGCATGCTCTTGAATTAGCAGACCCTCATTCTGATAACAGTGACCCGGCAAATTGGGCTTCTTCCAATGCGGAAAGCTGGCTTTTATATGATGAAGATGGTGTGATTTTAAACTTTGGTACACCGGGTGAAGAAAACTCAAACTTTTCTGATACTGTGGATAACGATGAAATTGCATTACCAGAAGCAAATGCTTTATCTCAAAATTTCCCAAATCCATTTAATCCAGAAACAACAATCAAATTTGATGTTTTAAATAACGATAATATTGAGTTAACTGTGTATGATATTCGTGGTCAAAAAGTTAAAACTTTGACTAATAAATATTTTACAAGAGGAAACTACTCTGTGGTGTGGGATGGTAATGATAATAATGGCAACCCTGTTTCATCAGGTATATATATTTATAAATATCAATCATCCACCGATGTATTTACTCATAGAATGGTGTTGTTACGTTAATCATAGTTTAATATTGGTAAAAAGCCCGGCATTTGCTGGGCTTTTTTATTATATGAAACAAACCAATTGTTATAAATTAGCTTATAAATTTTAACGCTAATGGAGAACTTGTGAAGCGATTTGCACTAATTATTTTAGACGGTTTTGGATTACGAGAAGCAACAGAATCAAATGCTATTAAGTTAGCACATACTCCAACACTTGATGAACTATTCAAAACATATCCATGGATTCCAATTGAAACTTCGGGAAAGTATGTTGGATTACCAGAGGGAGTAATGGGGAATTCAGAAGTTGGGCATACAAATATTGGAGCTGGAAGAATTGTTAAACAAGATTTAGTTAAAATTAATGATGAAATAGCATCAAACAAGTTCAAGGATAATATTGAACTTAACAAGTTGTTTTCAACTGTAAAACAACACAATTCTACCTTACATTTTATGGGTTTACTTAGCGATGCTGGTGTGCATAGTCATATCAACCATCTAAAATATTTAATTTACCAAGCAAAATTAAAGGGAATTAGCAATATAGCAGTCCATGTTATTTCAGACGGTAGAGATACTCCTCCCACTAGTGGAATAAAATATGTTCAAGAGCTCCAAGCATATTTGGATGAAGTTGGTGTGGGTATAATTGCATCCATTTGTGGTAGATTTTATTCAATGGATAGAGATAAAAGATGGGACAGAACAGAACAGGGGTATAAGTGTTATTTGTTCGGTGATGGTAAAGAGGAAAACTGTGCGGTTGAAGCAATTAGCAAATATTATCAACAGGATATCACGGATGAATTCATTCCTCCTACCATCATTGGTGAAAAAAACATGATTGAAGAGAACGATGGCGTTATTGCTTTCAATTTCAGAGCAGATAGAATGAGACAGATTTCTCAAGCATTTACCGATGAGAATTTTGACAGTTTTAAAGTTAAGCACACCAATTTCCATTATATTAGTATGACAACATATCAAGAATCGTTCACATTTCCAGTTTTATTTAAACCTGAGTTACTAACCAATATTTTTCCTGAAATACTTGAAAAAAATGGATATCAACAATTACGTGCAGCCGAAACTGAGAAATATGCACATGTAACTTATTTTTTAAATGGCGGAGATGAGAAACAATTTAAAAATGAACATAGAATATTGATCCCTTCACCAAAAGTAAAAACATATGATTTACAACCAGAAATGAATGCTGAATTGTTAACTGAAAAGTTGATAAATGCTATAAAGTGATAGGGCCCAGGAATATTTTTACCTGGCCG
>CAZCRK010000013.1:19560-34007 GCA_964501035.1 uncultured bacterium | reverse complement strand
ATGAAATTGATAAAAAAGTGTTTAATGTTTCCCAAAGTTCTACAGTAACAGGTGGCTCAGCAGAAGATGCATTAAATACTATTCCGAATGTAAATGTTGACGTTGACGGCCAAGTAACATTACGAGGTGATTCAAATGTTACTATTTTGATTAATGGTAAACCTTCAGCATTGGGAGGTGGTGGGTTACGGTCTTCATCTGTTGAAAATATTCCTGCTGATTTAATTGAAAAAATAGAAGTAATTACGAGCCCATCTGCGAAATATGATCCCGATGGCATGGCAGGAATTATAAATATAGTGTTAAAAAAGGGAATGTTTGAAGGATTCAATGGATCAATAAGTTCAACCATTGGGGAGCGAAAAAAATATAATGTTTCAGGTAATTTGAATTATTTTTTCAATAAATTTAATTTTTATACATCATTCACACACAAAGATGAACAACGTAACGGAAATGCTGGATGGTTAAATGATATTAATATTATTGATGATAGTACTTTCATTGATACCTATTTAATAGATACAACTAAATCATTTATATCTTCTAATAGAATATCAAAGATTCAAAAACATAAAATTAATAATGCAATTACATTTGGTTCCGATTATGAGATTAATGATAAGAAAAGTATTTCATTTAATTTATCTTATAATCAACATAATGATTCAAGTTTTGTAAATTCAGAAGTTGATTCAACTATTTACTCTCTAGAACAAGAAGATGATAACACAACTATATCAACACAACCAACTTCTACTTCAAGTTTAGCAGAGAGTGAAGTTGAAAGTGGATCACGTTTTGATGTTTTGTTGGGTTATTATCAAAACTATAACAAAGACCAACATCATATGTCTTTAGAAATTCAACATTCTAATTCTCAAAATGAACTCACACAGTTAGAAAATTCAAATAATCCTGAAAATAGTGATGGGTTTGAGAATGAAAATAAAAATAAAACAACATTTAATTTAGACTACATACTTCCATTAGAAAACGATAATTCCATAGAGTTTGGTGTAAAAGGAACTCTTAATAATTATTTTTCAACTAATTCGGTAACATATACAAATGATGATGAAAATACATCCAAATTTTATAACTATGATTTAGATTATTCAGAAAATGTATTTGCTATGTACACATTAAGTACATTCAATATAAATGAAAGTTTAGGACTAATGAATGGGTTGCGGTTTGAAAAAGTAGATATGAACATGCATTTACAGCCATTAAATGAGTTAGATTCTACTTATTTTGTTTCTGTTCTTGATACGTTGGCTTATAATGCAATTAATAATTCACCGTATGTCCCGGCAAGTTATTTTAAGGTGTTTCCGAGTTTACACTTTTTATATAAAATAGATGACAAAAGATCTCTAAAATTTGGTTATAGTTTACGAACAGAAAGACCACGTTTACGTTCTCTTAACCCCACCCCACCGTTTAGTGACACATACATACGGGTTGGTAATCCTAATCTTGTTCCTGAATATGCAGATAAAATTGAGGTAGATTATTCATTTCAAGAAGGTATGAAGTCATTATCTATTGCAACGTATTATACAAATATTACCAATATGATTCATTGGTGGGATAAAGATGACTACTCGTATAATGGAACTATTTATAATAAAATGGAACCAGACAATATTGGTTCAGCTAAATCATTTGGACTAGAACTTTCTGCTGGATTTAAACCACTTCCATTTTGGTTTGCAATGATTAGCACTAATGCATGGTATTCAAAACTTGAAGAATTAGACGAAAATACTGAACCAGATTTGCATGGAAATTCTTTTGGATATTTTACATTTTTAATGAATAAGATATTTTTACCTGTTGTGGGTCAGGTGGAGTTAACCGCACGTCAGTTTAATTTACATACTACTTCTGGGAAAAATACTCCAAAGATTATGGCAAGTTTAGCTGTTAAACGGTCATTTTTTAGTGAAAGATTGGATATGACCTTTAAAATCAAAAATCTATTTGATGATGCAGGATTTGAACTAGAAGAAGTCATTTCTTTAGATTCGCATGACCAAACAAGGCATTTATGGCATAGTCGTGAAGGTCGCACTTTCTATTTAACACTGAAGTATAATTTTGGTGAACTCAAAGAAAAGAAACGTCGTCAGAAAAAATGGGATAGAGATGGATCAGAAGGCGGTGGAATGGGAATGGATTTTTAACTTCCTGAATTAACTATTTGTATTGGAGAAATTAATGGAAAATGTATATCATGCACATGAAGTTTTAAACATTTTAAAAGCTCAAAATAAGCCCATTCATATCGAAGACTTACGTAATTTAGTAGTGGAAAAATTAGGGAATGATGCTCAGTTTACCAATTGTTCAGGGCGACTCTTTTCATTTGAAGATTTGCTACAATTTTTCCAGATGAAGGACAAAATATCAGTCACCCCAGATGGAATTACACCCAAACTGCATAATATTTGTTCGCATTGATTAATTTCGAAATAATTACATTTTAAGTATTGGTTTGATTTATTAAATTGTTCCCTCAGTTTTTGGTTAATTTAAGGAATATAAAAGGATAGAAAATGAGAGCTCAAATTTCACAAACTAATATCACAAATTTTCAAAAAGAGTTTGATAATAATCCTCAAAATAGAGTCAATCGAAATGCATTAACTCGGTCTAAAATTCAAGATGTAGCTATGAATTGGGATACGTTTAGTCAAATTAACCATCAATATTCACATATCGTAAAAGGTGAAATGGGCAAGGTGACTGACCAAAAAAAGAGTGGACGATGCTGGGGATTTGCGGGACTTAACTTATTTAGAATAGAGCTCAGTAAGAAATACAATCTTGCAAATTTTGAGTTTTCTCAAAATTATTTTATTTTTTGGGATAAACTTGAAAAATCAAATTACTTTTTTGAAAATATTATTAAAACTGCTGACCAACCATTGGATAGTCGTTTAGTTGCATGGATACTATCAAATCCACTTGAAGATGGTGGACAATGGGATATGTTTGTAAATCTCATCAATAAATATGGTGTGGTTCCTAAAAGCGCAATGCCTGAGAGCTTTCAAAGTAGTAATACAGGAATGTTAAACCGACTCTTAACTCGAAAACTTCGCGAATATGCATACCATTTGCGAACACAGTATTCAAACGGAGTAAAAGTAGCTCAACTTCGAAAAGAAAAAGAAGAGATGTTGTCAACGGTGTTTAGAGTCTTATGTTTATTTTTAGGGACTCCACCAACAACATTTGATTGGGAAATTCGTGATAAGAAAAATAAATTTAAACGATTTGTAAATCAAACACCAACAGAATTTATGAATAAACACGTTGATGTTAACCTCAATGACAAAATTTGTTTAATACACTGTCCAATGACAGAGAAAAAATTTAATGAGTTATATACAGTAAAACATCTTGGAAATGTGGAAGAAGGTGAGATCATTCGGTATATCAATTTGGAAATCAGTCAACTGAAAAATTATACAGCAAAATCTATCAAAAATGGAGAAGCTGTTTGGTTTGGATGTGATGTTGGCAAAATGTTCAATTTAGATTTGGGCGTAATGGATATGGATTTATATGACTACGACCTGTTGCTTGGGACAAAATTAGGGCTAGATAAAACCCAACGCCTTGAATATGGTGATAGTTTGATGACACATGCAATGCTCTTTACAGGTGTGGATATTAAAGATAGAAAAACCAAGAAGTGGAGAGTTGAAAACAGCTGGGGTACAAAATTTGGCGACAAAGGATATTTCACAATGTCCGATAAGTGGTTTGATGAATATATGTACGAAGTGGTTGTAGATAAAAAATATGTTCCAAAATCTGTTCTTAAAATACTAGACCGAGAACCAGTTGCACTAAACCCATGGGATCCTATGGGTGCATTGGCAAAATAATAAGTGGAACACCTTGCACTGATTGGGTCAATTTCTGTGATTCATTTATTGGGAGTAATGAGTCCTGGACCTGACTTTTTTATTCTAACACGAAACACACTTCAATATTCTAAAAAAATAGGACAATGGACAGCCGTTGGATTTGGTATTGGAGTGTTTTGTCACGTTATATTTTCAATTGCCGGTTTATCATTAATTTTAATGCAGTCTCCTTTTGTTTTTAAGGGTTTGAAAATTGCAGTTATGGTATATTTTTGTTATCTAGGATTGGTAAGTTTTATGTCAAAACAATTTCATTTTGATAAGAAATATCATCATGAGAAATTAATCATTTCCCCTGCAAAAGCTGTTCAAATTGGATTTTTAACCAATATTTTAAATCCAAAAGCAGGGATGTTTTTTATCAGTCTTTTTACTTTAGTATTAAAACCTGAAAATCCAAATTGGGTGGTATTGGTTTTAGGGATAATAATGGTAGCTAGTACAATCGTTTGGTTTTCTAGTATTGCTCATTTATTATCACAAGATAAGATTTTAAGATGGTATGAAAAATACTTTGGAAGTATTAATAAAGTATTTGGGTTAATTCTAATTCTATTAGGTGTTAAACTGTTACTAAGCTAGCAGTATATTTTTTCTAAAAATTTGACATCCTCCATATCCTAAATGCTACTGTTAAAATAAAAATTCCAATCCCGATTGACAATGCAGCCAAAATAGCAATTATGACTTCTTTCAAGATTAAAATTAACAACCCTAGCAGAATAAAAAAACCACCTACTTTAGCTACAGGAATCCATGACGAATTTCGATTTGGGCTAAAGTACCTTCTAAAATTATCAAAATTAACTAACAATTTACCCTCCAGTTAACATAATAATGGGTGATGCAAATACTGTTCCGTAATATAAATTTGACACAAAGTCAGATTAATCTACCCAAGATTTAATTTCATCCTCAGAAGGAAATTCATTGGTTTTTAATTTTGAATAGACCAAAGTATCATTTATAGTTACTTCAAACGCACCAGACCTTGGGTATGAGGAGTTCGATTCAATATGAGCGTTGGGCACAATTTCTTTGATTAAGCTCGACGCACGGTCGAAGCGGGGTTTATAGTTTCACTTAATACAGTATTCTATGTGTACATTCATATTTTTCTCCTAAAAAGTTAAAGAGTCAATAATTCCCAAAAGAGCTGGAATAAAGATAATCCATCCAATAAGTTTTGTGATAAAGTCAACATCATGATTACCTGATCGATACCAAATTAATTTTGCTCCAATACCAGCAAAAATTACAAAAACAATAAATAAGATTGTTTGACCCATGATTAAAAATAACATTTTAAATATGTGATTTCCAAAAAACAAGGAACAAGTTTAAGTAATTTGTGTAAGAAAACTAATTATGAAAAATCAAGCAGTTATTACTCCACAGTTAATTCAAAAAGTACTTGAGGACGACCCTCAATCAAGTAGACAATTTATACAGTTATCTCAACCTTTTGTATATGGAGCTTTACAATCATTCGATCAACTTTCTCAAGAAGATAAAGAGGATATTTTTCAAAAGACTTTTGTTAAGTTGTTTAATAATGATAAAAAACATATTAGAAACTGGAATCAAACTTCTAAGTTTACCACTTACCTATACTTGATAGTAACTAATTTAGCACGAGATTTTATAAATTCTGCATATTATAAAAGAGTGGGGGATGTAAATTCACATGATGGATTGGTTAATGTTGAAAATATGATACATTTTAATGATGCATCTGTTGAAAATGTTCTATCTGTTGAGGGTATGTTAGAAATATTGAATGACTCAGAAAAAGAAGTCGTTGAGATGTATTATTATGATGGGTATAATGAGAGAGAAATTGCAGAAGAACTTGAAAAATCAATTAATACTATTAGTAGTTTAAAAAGCAGGGCATTGAAAAAAATGCGAAAATATATGCAAGAAATTGAAGCAGTTTAACGTCAGAGGATTATGAAGAAAGAAAATCAAGAAATTTCAGATAATCACATTTTGCGATATGTAGAAGGTAAAATGTCAAAACAAGAAAATGCAGAATTTTCAGAGTTTTTACAATTGAATAAAGAACTTCAAATACGAGTAAATATCCTTCAACAATTGGTTGATGATGAACCAACTCAATCACCTCCAAAATACTTGACGGATTCTGTAATAGAAAAGTTAAACTTATCGACACCATCATTGATGGAAATTATATTGAAAAAAACGAATAATGTTTTTGAAGTAATCAAGGGAATTGAATTGCTTCAACCTTCACCCAAGACATTAATGGCAATTCGTGGAGATTCTGAATATCTACATGTTTTTAAAACTAAAGCAGATAACTATCATATTCTCTGCCACATGATTGAAAATAAAGATGGTCAAACCGTTCAGTTCTCTCTAGAGGATGAAGATGGTAAACATGTTAAAAATGGCCGATTTCAATTGTGGAGTGATGATACTAAAGTAATGGAAGTTTTAACAGATAGCACTGGTTCTACATTCAATCAAGCTATTGAAATGGGTAAGTATAGTATTGATATTTCATTAGGGCAAAAAAACTTAGGAACAATACAACTCTGTATTTCTTAAATTTGTTGTCTGTTTTAGATAATAAATGTGATAGAAGTACAAATAATTCAATCAACTCAAGACCTTTTCCATATCAGTATTCTTACTGATAGGGAAGAGAGCAATTCTAAACCATATTTAAACACAATAAATATTTCTGAACTTCGTCAATCTATCGATGAAGTGAATGTTCATATTCCAAATTCTTTCCTTCGATCAGGTGCAAATATCCACCTATTAGAAAGACTCAAACAAGAGGGATTTGTTTTATTTCAACACATTTTTGGAGATTATAGTGCACGAATCTTGGAGTATAAATCAGTATTAAATCCAATTGAAATCCAGTTATTCGTAGATGAAGCATGCGGATATTTCCCATTTGAAGTGCTATTTGATGGAGAACATTTTTTAAGTGATGGGTTTATAATTTCTCGAGTTATCTTAAACAAAGATAATCCGAATTCAAATAAAAAATGTTCCACCAATAACAGAGTTACTTTTGTCGGCGATCCGTCTGAAGATAGGAATATTGAATCATCCGTTCAAAATGAAATTTATTCAATATCTGAAACACTACCTGAAGATTTGGTAGATGGTCCCTATTTGGGAAAATCAGTAAGAAAAATTTCTCTCACACGTTCATTATCCCATACATCAGTTTTTCATTATTCCGGACATTATGACAAGGGTAAAGGTTGGAGATTAGCAGATAATGAGTATTTTACAAATTCAGATATTCACCAGTTAGCCCATGTACCACAATTGGTTATTGATAATTCATGTGGTGAGCCAAGCATTCAATGGGTGCAATCATTTCTAAATGAAGGAATAAAAACAGTCATTGCAACATCCGGGAATATCCCATCTGATTATGCATGTGAGTTTGGAATCCAATTATATAAACATTTATCAACTGGAAGTAGTTGTGGGGTTGCATTTTTCTTAGCACGTCGTCATATGATAGAGAAAAAAGGGTTATCAGACCTATCATGGATTTTTTACAATTTATATGGTGATAGTAAAATAAATCCTATAAAATTTGAACATAAAAAGATTTCACAGTTTAGATTGAAAAAATGGGGAATTAAAGTTGCTTTAGGTACACTATTATTGTTTTTAGTTTTAGTGTTAACTCAATGGTATCAAAATAGATTTCATACTGAGTTTGTCAGTATAAATGTACATAAAGATCAACAAGATATTGAAATGTTTAAAGATGGAAACAAACTTGGAATTTTGCCAATGGAACATATACAAGTTAAAAATGGTCAAAATATTGTACTAAAAAAATCTGGTTATCACCCACTAGAACTAAGTTTAAATTATGAAGATAGTATTTGGGTACTTCGTCAATTAGAGCAAACTCATAGTATTGTTGAAAATGATACCTTTTATCAAGCAGTTAGCAATATTGGTGATTCATATTTGATTCGTTTAGCGGATACATCTTTCCATAAACTTCAATTACATTTTACAAATCCTAATATTGATTCTCAAAAAGAAAATTTATCTCATGTAATTCCAACAAAAATACATTTTCAAGGACAAAAATTTGAAACAGAGTATATCGACACCAATACCATTTTTATAGATGAAAATAATTATTTTATTCATGCATTTGTTTTGGATGAAAAGTTTAGTGGATCCGAGAAATATTTTTCATGCGATAAGGATACGATAGTCGATATTTCAAACTGGGAAAAGTTTAAATAAAAAATGCCTCAAAAGAGGCATTTTTTACGAAGGGAATAGATAGAAGTTTAATTGGTTGAGCTTATTCCTTCAAACGATTCTGGCTCATCTAATTCTTCTGGTTTTTCCTCATCAGCAGGTGTTTCTTCAATTGTTTGCACAACTGAAAATGATTGACTTGCTAACACATTACCATTATCCGATTGAACCTCTACAGTCCATTGTCCTTCCCAAATAGGGTCAATATACTTTGAGCTCCATGTTCTCCATGATGGTGAATTTCCAACAGCCAATGTAACCTTTGCAATTGTTTCATCACCAAATTTATACACGTGATGGATAGTGTTTTCAGATTCACTACTTACAGTGGTATGAGTAAAAATTTTACCTAGACCCATATCTACTTCTGTTAGAGTATCTACAGGATTTCTATCCACTACATCTGAACAAATAGTGAGTGAGACAATATTGGGTTCAGTAGATATTGTTTCCACTTTTGCTTCTGTTTCTGCTATATTTGTGTCGGTAACAGTTTCAGCATCAAGTTCATTAAAGTGATCTGGCATATTATAATCTGAAGTCTCTTTTACCTCTACTTGTGATTGATTAGGTACAACATCAACAATAGGTTCTGGTTTTGGATCCATGATTGATAGTCCAAAAATCCCGACTACAAATATGGAAATGAAAATTACTCCAGTTGTTGTTTTTACTATTTTATTTATTTCAGTTTTCATGAGTTCTCCTTTTTTGTTCTCATTTGTGTTACGCAATAAATATGAATAATCTTGCATATTATTTTGGATGTAAATTCTCTACCCGAAACCTATCTAAATAAAAGGAGATAACTATGGCACAAAAGGTTAGATTTAATGACATGGAAGTTCAATTACCAGATTTACAACTGAAAAAAATTGGGTCAATTGCGTTATTAGTATTGGGTTTAATTTTTGCAACATCTGCATTTTATACAGTGGAAGCCAACGAAAATGCAGTAGTTTTACGATTAGGTAAATATTCAAAAACAACAATGCCAGGGTTACATTTTAAAATCCCATTCATTGATACTATTCACTTTGTCAAAGTGGATTACCAGTATAAAATGGAATTTGGATTTAGAACAGTTAAATCTGGAGTACGTACCCAATATTCAAGTAAAACATTTAAAAATGAATCATGGATGTTGACGGGTGATTTGAAAATAGCCGAAGTTCATTGGGTGGTTCAATATAAAATAAAAGATGCTTTTGCTTACTTGTTTAATGTAAAAAATGTAGAAAATACAATTAAAGATGTATCTGAAGCCACAATGAGAGCAATGGTTGGAGATAGATCATTTAGTGAAGCAGTTCAAGCAGAACGTCGAAATATTGGTGATAGTGCCAGAGAGAATATGCAATTGTTACTGGATGAGTACGGAACCGGAATTTCTGTAGAAATGGTTCAATTGCAGAGTGTTGTTCCGCCAGAACCTGTAGCGGACTCTTTTAATGAAGTTAATCGTGCAAAACAAGATCAAGAAACCATGATTAACAATGCTCGGCAGGAGTATAATAAACAAATTTACCGTGTAGAGGGTGAAGCAGAAAGAATTATCAATGAAGCCAATGGTTATGCGATTGAACGGATAAATGAAGCAAAAGGGAATACTTCTTTGTTTGAAGCAGTTTTGGTTGAATATAAAAAATCTCCTCAAATTACACGTGACAGACTTTACATTGAAGCAATGAAAGAGGTGTTGACTGATATTCCCAATAAAATTATTGTGGATTCAGATTTAGAAAACTTACTACCCCTCTTAAATTTAAACTCGAAAGGTGGTAAATAATGGTTAAGAACATATTCGCAATTTTATCTGTTGTTGGGGTTCTAGTTATTTTTTCATCCATGTATGTTCTAAATGAAGCTGAACAAGCTATTGTAATTCAGTTTGGTAAACCGGTTGGTGGTTTAGTAGATAAAGCTGGGTTACATTTCAAAGTTCCTGTTATTCAAAATGTTATCAAATTTGACAAGCGAATTTTAGAATGGGATGGAGCTGCAAATGAAATTCCAACTATTGATAATAAATATATTTTTATTGATGCATTTGCAAGATGGAAGATTTTAGATGCACTTCAATTTTATAAATCAGCAAAAAATGAGATGCTTGCACAATCTCGACTTGATGATATTATCGATGGAGCAGTAAGAGATGAAATTTCAACTCGAACCATGGAAGAAATAATTCGATCAACGAATAGAGAAATGCAGATATATGAAACTGAAGAGAATAATATGGAATCTGACAAAAAACATATACTAGAAGGTTCTCGAACTGAAATTGTAGAAACAATTTTACAAAATGTTCGAACCAAACTATCCGAGTTAAATATGGGTATTGAAGTTGTTGATGTTCAATTAAAACGAATTGATTATAACAAACAGGTTCAAAATAAATTGTTTAATAGGATGATTTCTGAGCAAAATATGATTGCTGAAAAATATAGAGCTCAAGGGCAGGGTAAAAAACAGGAGATCTTAGGAATGCAAATACAAAAAGAAAAGGAGATAACCTCGTCAGCGTATTTGAAATCCCAAGAAATTAGAGGAAAGGCCGATGCAGAAGCTGTACAAATTTATGCAGATGCGTATGGTAAATCTCCTGAGTTTTATAATTTTCAACAAACTCTCGATTCCTATAAGAGAACATTAGATTCTACAACTCAACTAATACTCTCCACAGATAATAAGTATTTAAAATATCTAGAGTAGAAGGTAGTTTTTCATAAAACAGAAAAGGGGAATAGTTTAAACTATTCCCCTTTTTTTATCATTTCTACTGGATAAGAAAGAGCCCCGATAAATCGGGGCTCCCGCCTTCTCACCTCGCCGTCCCATGCCATCTAAGTAGCACGAAGTGATATCTAATTCTGTAAATCCAAAAAAGATTGATTTCCAATCGCACAAATTTAGTATAATATTTAATACGATGTAAAGAAATATCTAATTATAAAATGTAACAATATGTGAATGACTTATAATGATAATATATTAAAACGAGGAGGTCATTCGCATTATAAGTTGACGACCCATTTCAGCGCCACCCACCATTTCTTTATGTACATCATTAAAAATATTAGATGCAGATAAGCTCAACTCAACATATTCATTTAACTTATAATTATAGTGCAAGTCAAACAAATCATATGGCCCAATAAATCCAGCCCAAATTCCATCTTTCCACTCAAACTTATCAACATGTCGGTAATTAAGTGCAAAGGCTCCAATTGGAGCATCCCACTTAATGCTTGCATTCATTTTAAACTTGGGGGCATTTATGGGGTCATTTTTCTTGGTAAGTTCATTATAGTATTCGGTAGTGCCATACCAAGAAAAGTTTGCATCCATAACCAAATTATATTCTGGTAAAAACTGGGTGATACCCAAATCTAAACCCTGCATCCACACATTACCATAATTCATTGGACTAAGTACCATATGGGGTGGTGCATATGCACGACCAGGTCCTAACAAAGGTTCACCATCATCACCAATAATTGCAGTTTCAATCATTTCTGCTTCACTGAGACCCGTTGCTGAAGAGTATTCATCAACTCCAACAGATAAAAATCTTTGAATAACGGTATCTTCAACAGTAAAAAAGGAAAACTGACCATCAGAATCCTCCATAATTTCCCATGGTTCATATATCGTAAAACCTTCTTCGATACCATCACCATCATTATCACTTGGATTGTATGGATCTACATATCCCCATTCATATGGGTCAGCATAGTTCCCGTCGCCATCATCATCATCTAAATCCCAACCAAAGTAAGGAGCATATTCTGCCCAATCGCCATCATCATCAATTCCATTCCACGCCGTACCGTATGGGGGATTTGTTCCAAAATCATTAACCGGCATTAATCCCATTACTTCTGCATTATCTACTGTAGTAATATCATTTCCATCTTCATCAAATATTCGTTTAACAACGAGGGGTGTTATGACTGTTGGGGGGCTGAAAAAATCTTCATAATAACTCACATAATAATCAAGAGAAAAGTGTGTTCGTTCACCCAAAAATCCCTTATAACCCAATTCTACAGTTTGAATTTTTTCTGTTCCAATAGGGTCAACATCTGGAATATTAAGAGTCTGTTCTGGAGTATAAAGCACACCATCATCATTTAACTCCGGAACAAAAATTAAATATCGTGCGGTATCAATTGGAATCATATCTGTGGGTACGGATCCATCTTGTAAATTAAAGAAAAATGGTGCCCCAGTTACTCGGTCAGCATATCCATCGTCAATTACGTCTGAACCAATATGAATAAACTCACCATCTTCAAAATAACCTGGAGCAGATACTTGGTAGTTTTCGTCCGTACGTGGATAAGGTGTACCATCCGCATTACCACGTAAATAAATTTCCAAAATACCATCTCGTGCAACAAATAAATCTGTATGAAGCGTTATTGCACTTGGAGTATTAAATGCTTTTCCATAGGTAAATCTCCAAGAAGACATATCATTGGGTTTATAAATCAAACCCATTTTAGGTGAAAATTGAATACCTTCATCTAAAAGGTCATGATTGTCAAACCGGGCAGCTGTAATTAACTCCCATTTTTGTGAGTTGTACAAATTGGTTTTAGTTTGGAAATAAAATCCTAGTTCATTTGAAACCACATAATCAAATTCATCTGCTTCATCAATACCTTCGCCGCATTTCCAAAACTTACCATCTTTCATACCACCTTGGAAACCGTCATCACAGTAAATTTCATCAATATTTTCATCGGTTTCACCATCATTATCATCATCAATACTGTTTTCGTACACAAAACCTTGATCATTTACACCAGGTTCACCAATATCAGGTTTACCGTTTCCATTTTCATCCAAATAATCATCACTATCCCCGTCATCATCAATTCCATTGGTTGATAAGAAATTAAAATCCCCATCATTATCGTATCCATTCGGTCCATCATTGAGTATAGATCCATTGGTTATGGGTTCCGTTCTAAAATAGTCAATCCCCCAAACAACCATAGTACTTAAATTTGGTATTTTAAAATTGTTTTGTAACTGTGCAGCATAGTTAACGGATTGATCTCGTATTACGTTTCCTAATAAATAACTGCGTGTATCACCGGATTCACTCCTATTTGTATACAATTGAGCAAACCAATTTTTATATCGACTTCGTAATTGATGAAACCGATATTCAAACCCATCTGCTAAGTATCGTCCAGTTCCTGTAACTTGCTGAGTTTTAGTCCATGAGAATCCAGTTTGATATGACATGTTAAAATCAACATTTGGATCATAATCCAAACGAAACTCTACTTTTTTGTTTTCGACTTCAAAGTCTGGATATTCATCTAATCCATCACCATTATTATCAGTTACTAATTGAAAATTATCTTGGTAATCTTTAGGTGTAAACTCCCCATCATTATTATGGTCAACGGTGAGAATATCATTCTCGTCAAAAATTCCATTATTATTTAAATCTTCATACTCATCTGCAGGGCAACCAAAACACCCATCCCCAGTATCATACACCCCATCACCATCTGTATCATAGATATATAAATCAAATTCTAATGTTTGTTCATTCTCGTTATAGTGAAAATCACCGCGTACATGTTTATCAATTATTACAGGGAAATCATATGTTTCATTACCATTATTATCTACAAATGGTTCATTTTCATCCCATTCACTATTTTCATTTAAATCAACATATTCTTCAAAGGAGTTATACACACCATTTTCATTTAAATCTTCAAAAGGTTCTGAATCATCCCATATACCATTACTATTCCAATCATCTATCAAAGATTCACCATTGCAAATACCATCCCCATTTAAATCTACTAAAACATTACCATTATAACAAGCGTCAGCATCCCATACGTCAATTTGACACCATAGACATGTTTCATCAATAAAAGAATCTTCAGGATTCCAAACACCATCACCATTTGAGTCTGTAAAGGGTTCGTTTAGAAAATTTGATTCACTATACCATTGGTTATTTTCTCCATTTATAGATTGGTAAATTCGTCCGCCTTCAATGATAATATTTCTATCTTCCATATTATATTGCCATTGGGGTAGTCCAGTACCATTTCCGGTTTCTCTTTCTTGAGAGTCATCAATATTGCCATCACCGTCATTATCTAAGCCATCGTACCATTGATCAGTCGCATGATCTATATTTTCATCAATCAGACCATCACCATCATTATCAAT
>CAZCRK010000013.1:0-19460 GCA_964501035.1 uncultured bacterium | reverse complement strand
TTATTATCAAAACCATCTTTTGCTCTACCAGGTGTGCCAACCCAAGGGTATTTATGTCGTTTATATTCTTCTTCAGATATAAATGGCCATTCGTATGCATGCAAATACATACCAGACAGTTTCATGCTAAGCGTATTGGTTAATTTTTTAGCTAATCGAGCATTATATTTTTGCAATTGCCGGTCATCATTACTACCGGAAACACTTAAGGAAAATCCTTCTGAATATGCAGGGGATTTGGATGTAATATTAACTACACCACTATGTGCATTTGCTCCATACAAAGCAGTTGCAGGTCCAAGAACAACCTCTATATTTTCAATATCATCAGTTGATTGTGGAATTGTACTATAGTTGATAACACGCAAGGCAGGAATATTTGCTACACGTCCATCGGTTAGAGTTAACAAACGAGTTGAAAAGCTACTGTTAAATCCGCGCACAGAAATACTATAATTATTGATTCCACTTGAGGTAAAGTCAACACCTTTGAGCCCTTTTAAAAAAGAACCTAGGTTAGTAGTAGTTTCTCGTTTGATATCTCGTTCAGAAATAATTTCTACAGATGCAGGTGCTTCCGTAACTTTATCTTGTCGTTTTTTTGCAGTTACTCGTGTTTCTTTTAATTGGATTGCAGATGCTACCATTGGAATGTCAATGGTTAAATAATCTCCACGCTTAATAGTTATTTCTTGAGTGTAATTTTCATACCCAATATACATTGCAATTAGGTTAAATGTACCAGATGGTGCATAATTAATAGTATATGAACCATCTATATCGGTTGCACCACCTAAACCTGTTCCTTCTAAAATAACATTTGCACCAATTAATGGTTCATTATTTTTGGAGTCTAATAACACACCATGAATAGTTGCATACTTTGCTGAAAAAACAAATGTGGTACTTATGATAAATAAAAATATTATACGTTTGATAACATTATCTCCTTTAGATAAAGTAAATTCAGAAAAATTACAGTCTTAAATCTAACAGGATTGTTCTATGAAAACGAAATAAAATATAATGTTTAAATTAATGCGTGTAAAACTATGTGTTTGGTTACTCATTGTACATGATAAGCTCACTATTAAGTAGAAAGTTTTAAGTTTGTAAAGTATGAAAATGACCCTAACAGAAAAACTAAATCCAAGTTTCAAGTATTCAACCAAGTATCTTTTGTCATATTGAATATTCTGTAATCCTGTTAATCTTGATTCTGACAAAAAGAAAAGGGATTTTACACCCTATCAAAGGTTTGCAAACCTTTGATAGGGTAACTAAACCTTCAAGACAAAAAAGTATGTTTGTGTGAAATTACTAAAAAATAAAAAAGCCCGGCAAAACCGGGCTTTTTTAAAAGTAATCAATGAATGAAAACTTATTTCATCAACATAACTTTTTGAGTGTTCAAGTCTGAACCAACTTGAGTAGTGATGAAGTAAACACCACTAGACACATTGCCAGCATCCCAAGTAAAGTTATATGTATCTGCATTCATATTGCCTTCTGCAATAACGCTTACTAATTGACCCACTGCATTATATACTTTTACAGATACATCAGCAGCATTATCAATAGTTAGGTCAAAGCTTGTTGTTGGATTGAATGGATTTGGATAAGCAGCACTTAGCTCAAAACCTTCAACAACAGACATAGTAACAACAGCAGCATTTTGATCTACAACAACAGCATCAGATACATTATCAAATGTGAAAGATTGTGTATCTAATTTACCATTAAGGTTATAAATAACTGTAGTTCCGTTACCGCTTACAACTATATCATTACCATTTACAGCAGAAAGTAAATTGCCTTCTACTTGGATACCTGCTACATTTTCAGCAACCATAGTAGTACCGTTTATTGAGTAAGATGCGTCTGCATCAACTGAACGACCATCACCAAGGATAACATTTACCATACCAACGATATCGATAACATTAATGATACCATCATCATTTAAGTCAGCTTCGCAAATTGCAGCGCCACCTAAAGGTGTACCACCTAAGATATGATCAATAGTTCGTACGATATCTTGTACGTTTACAACACCGTCACCAGTTGCATCACCAGAGTGTCCACATACGTCATCTACACTATAGAATTCTGTAGTAACCTGACGAATTTCAACTTCAGGAATACAAGTTGGTGAGAAACGCATAACAAGTTTACCATCAACACCATTAAAGTCATGGTCACTATCATCAACCATGTAATCTAAACAAGGTGTAGGGTCACCACCAGTTTGTGCCAAGCAACCTTGGAACATAGCAGCATTTAATGTTAGGAAATTACCCCATGGTTCTAAAGAAGGATCCATAACGTATGCATCATTCGCTAAACCATCTGCTTCATCCACACATGTTAGTTCCCAACCTGAAGCCATACTGGAAGCAAACGGATCACAGTAGTCTGTACCGGATCCAGCAGGTATTTCAGTAGAAGCATTTGCAACTGCTGCACAAGTAGCTTCATCACCACCTTCAAGCAAACAACCACCATAAATCATTTCCCATACTCCACCAGCACCTGAACACGCATCAAAATAACCAGCATAAACAGAAGCAACCATAACATCAACTACAGCTTGACCACCAAAGATTGGATAGTTAAATCCACCACATGATGGATCTGGATTTAAGTATGCAGCAGTGATATATGGAAGACCGAAAATACGATCGAAATCAGTTCCGTCACCATCTTCATCTTCACCAATGATATCTCCAAGTCCACTTTCAGCTAAAGCACCATCGATAGCATGCCATTCTAATGTTAAATCCCAATCAGCATTTGGTTCTGGAACTCCGTCACCGTCTAAATCTTCCAACATTATACTTGGGTTATTTTCACCAATTTGGATAAGTCCACCAGCTACACCAGGAAGTGTATAACCTGGAGGTATGCCTTCGCCAAGTTCATAATCAATTGACCCACTACCATCAAAATCACCAAAATGAATTGGGAATGGAATAGATGTTTGAGTTGGTGTTGCTGGGAAAAAGTCAAAAATAACTGATTGACTAAGTGAGAATGAACCTACTGTTCCAGCAGTACTTGGATCATAAGCATATGGGTTATGTGATGGTAAACCAGCAATATTTGTGGATGGCCATGACAACCCAGCGTTTAGATCAGAAGTATAAATTAAATTATCTGTAATTGGTAATACTTGTACACCAGAAATACAGTCAACTTGATTTACATCAGGGTAGAAACTACCTTCAGCAATGTGGCCAGTACCATCTGGATACAAGTTTACATTTAAGTTTACACCAGCATATGTTAAATATGCTTCACTGTGTGGACCATTAAATGTAGCATAAAATATTTCACCCTGTTCAATAGCACTTATTGCTAATGATACACCAGCACCATAAATATCGTCAACAACGATAGGTGTAGTATAACGAGCTACATCATAGTACGTTACATTAAGACCAGACAGTTTATAGTTACCTGCAGCATCTTGCGCCACCATAAGCGTTGAAACTGCGACAACCATCATTAATATACGTTTCATTATTTACTCCTCCTTTTATTATTTTGAGTATTTTACCGTATTTTTATTGTTATTTACTAAAAAGTGATGTCTAGAATAACACTCGAAACTAAAACTAATTTGATATAAATTCAAGGAAAAAATATTTTATTTAGAATTTTGTGCTATAAATCACCTTTTTGATAGCCAATATCTAAAAGTTAAGGTTAAAACTACAACACCAAGAACCGTTAACAAAACGGATAGAATTCGAGGAGGGATGCTCGAAAAAAATTGCTCAATTGATTGAAAAATAAACTCCAACAGAAAAATTATTGAACTAAATTTTCTGCAACTAAATCAGCAATATCCTTAACTACGACTGGTGTTTGGTCATCAGGTGTAATGGTTGGCAACCCTTGATTCATCATCGCAAAGCAAAAGTTACACGCAGTTACGACTGTTTCTGCCTTAGATTCAAGCACTTGCCTTGGACGAACTAAATGTGTGTGACCTTGAGTATCTTTTTTCCACCATTGGCCACCACCTGCACCACAACAGACCGTTTTTCTGCTATGTTCTTTCTGCTCAAAATAATTAGGTGCTATAGATTTAATTACATTTCGTGGTGCTTCTGTTTCATCCATAAACCTAGATAAATTGCATGCGTCATGATATGTTAATTTTTCCATGGATCCAGGGTTTACAGAAATTTTCCCATCGTGTATCATTCGTGATAAAAATTGAGTATGATGTTCAACCGTATATGGGATTTTATTATATTTTGAATACTCTTGCCCTAGAGTTACTGAACAGTGAGGACACATAGTAATGATTTTTTTTGCATCAGCCAGCTGTTCTAAGTTATGTTCCATTTGCATACTAAAGGTTAACTTATCACCTAACCTATTTGCTGGGTCACCTGTACATTGTTCATCCTCTAAAACACCAAATGAAACGCCGGACTTATCGATTACTTTTAAGAAATTATCAACAGAGCTCATGAAGTTTTTATCAACAGAATGTCGTGCAAAACAACCCAACCACAGAACATATTCTTTTTCTGAAGAAAATGTTGGTAATGTACTTGCAAATCCATTTCCAGAAGCACCCTCAGTATTACCAGTATTTTGAATATTCATAAATACTTTTTGATATTCGGGAGGAACATTGCCCTCAACTAATACTTGCAGACGTCTAATTTCATCTGAACGTTCAACTTGATTTCCTACTGGACAAACCTCAGTACATGCTTGGCAAGTTGTACATTCCCAACCAGCATCCACTTGAATTTTATCCAAAATATTGGTAGAATTTTGAGAAAGGGCTTCCTTTTTTTGGTCTAATATAAAATGATGTTTTGGATCCAACACTCCTTCACCACGCGTCACAGGGCATACCTCAGAGCATCTTCCACATTCCACACAGGAAAACAAATCCAATGCCATTTTTTGGGTCATATTAGTCATTTGATTTAACATTTCATCCAATGCTTCTTCATCCGCTTCCATGTCAATTGCAATCGGTTCATGTTCAGGAATAACAAACGGTTTAAAGAAAATGTTAAATGGAGCTAAAACTAAATGCAAATGTTTGGATTTTGGAATCAATGTTAAAAATGCAAGGATTAATAATGCATGAAGCCACCAATTAATTTTAAACATTAATCCTTGAGGGTGAAACCCTTCACCATAGATATATGTTATCATTAAAAGTGAAATAAAAATTGCTACAATTCCAGATTTTATGGATAAATCACCAAGTGGTTTTGGACGAATGATAAACCGCCTATATGCTAAACTTAGAATACCAATTAATACTAGAACTGACCAAGGAAAACCAACACATACAGCAATGATATGACGTAAATCATCAGAAAACAATCCTGAATTAAACCCAAGTGCAAAATGGTCAATAGTAATTAATCCAAATGCGAGAAAACCCCAAAACACAAATGCATGCATAAGCCCCGGCCAAAATCGTTGCCCAATCACTTTTGACTGAAACAAGTATTCTTTAATTAATCGAAGTAATCGTTTTGGGATGTTATCAAATGAAAATGAGGGGGTGCCTTTAGCGACAATTTTTAATCGTTTGAGGACTTCGTAACCAAAAGAAGATATTGCTAGAATAACAAGAATGAAGAGAACAATCTGTTCTATGACAGAAAAATTATTCATCATGGTTGGTTAGTCCTTTCTAAAAAGATTAAAGTTTTTCGATGAGTTTGGGGATAATTTCATGGATATCACCGACAACGCCATAATCGGCAATATCAAATATTGGAGCATTTTCATCTTTATTGATTGCAACAATATTTTTTGATCCCTTTATTCCCACTAAGTGTTGGATTGCACCAGAAATACCCAAACCTAAATACACATTTGGAGCAATTGTTTGTCCCGAACTACCAACTTGTCGAGAATGGTCAATCCAATTTGCATCCACAATTGGGCGAGATGCACCGAGTTGAGCACTCATTTTAGTTGCAAGTTCTTCAGCCATTGGAATATTTTCTTCTTTTCCAATTCCTCTACCAATTGTAACAATAGTGTCAGCAGTAGTTAAATCAACACCACCGGATGACTCTTGGAATTTTTCGCTGTTGGTTATTGAATTAGAATCTGAAAAAGTTACTTCAATACTCTCATTAGGTGCAGAACCGTTTTCTAGATTGTCAACTTTAAAAGTACCAGGTTGAAATGCTACTAATACCATTCCACCATCTGTTTTGATATCTGAGTAAATTTTCCCTTGATACAATGGCCGAGTTAAAGTGATACCATTTTCATTTTTGCAGTCAATGCAATCGGTAATGAGTGGTCTATTTAAACGTGCACTTAGTCGTGGCAACCAATCACGTGCTTCGTACGTATGACCAAATAGTACAATATCAGGAGATTCAGAATTGATGATTTGTTCAAGAGCAGATGTAAAATTCAATGGATTATATTCGCTCAGATTAGGATTATTAGCGACTAAAATTTTAGCTAAGTCATATTTTTCAAGAGAAGAGATAGCATCTGAACTAAATGTAACTGCAACAACACTTCCACCTGTATCCTGCGCAAGTTTTTGAGCACCAACAAGTGCTTCAAGTGAAATATTGTTAATAGAATCATCGTGTTGGATAAATGTTAATATTTTCATGAATATTCCTAAATATTAAATTCGTTTTTAAAAAGGTCAACTAGTTTGTCAGCAATTTCATCAGCCGTACCATCAATAAAAGTTGTATTGTTTGATTTTTGAGGAACATAGAGTGAAGACACATTTGAGGTTGTTTCAAATGAATCGATACCAAGCTCTGTAGCAGTAACCGTATCAACAGTTTTTCTTTTTACACCCATTATTCCTTTTAATGTAGCATATCTTGGTTTATTAATTCCTGATTGGATTGATAATGAAGCAGGTAATGTTAACTCACTCCATTGAAACCATCCACCTTCTAGCTCACGTTTTACTTTTATTGTGGAATCATTAACTACTTCAGTTTCAGCTACAAGGGCTGAATGTGTTGTGCCGAGCATTTCCGCAACTAAGACGCCCACTTGTGAATATCCTGCATCTGCAGATTGAGTACCAGATAAAATTAAATCAAATGCTTCATTTTTGATGGCTTCAGAAATAACTTTGGCTAATTCAAGAGGAGGTAAGTTTTCAAAATGTGGGTCATTTATCATTATACCACGATCACCGCCCTTAGCTAAACTATCTTTAATGACTTGAGTTGCTGAATCACCTCCGAGTGAACAAACAACTACTTCACCACCATGTTTTTCCTTTAACAATAATGCTTCTTCCATTGCATATGTATCAGATTCATTCGTTGTGAATGTGGTGTTTTCATTATTGACTGAAATCCCATCAGATCCAATCACAACTGGTGAATCTTCATTAGGAACCTGCTTTATTAAAACGCAGATTTTCATTATAAACCTCCATAAATGGTAAAAAATAATTAAATAGAACTGCAAAAAGTTACAAAGTATTTAAATAAATATCGACATAAAAAATAATATTAAAGACCTTTTTATATCATTTGAATGAATTGTAACAATTTGTCATTCTTGTTGGTTGATATAATGTATCATTCTCAAATTTATTCTTGATATTAAATGAATAAAAAGCTTAATAAGGATTTTTAATTTATAAACTAGTTATAATACATATTTTATTGTTGGTTATGCTGTTTTCCAGAGACGGATCAGAACCATTTGAGCAATATAAATCTTCCAAGTTTATTCATATTGAGAAATTGCAATCTTCAGTTAAAATTGATGGAATATTGCAAGAAGCATGTTGGAAAGAGATTACACCCATCACTGATTTTTTGCAAGAAGAACCCCATAACATGAAGCAACCCTCTGAAAGAACCGAAGTGAAAATTGGATATGATAATGATGCTATTTATTTTGGAGTTAGACTATTCGATTCAAATCCAACAGGTATAAAAAAACAATTATCAGATTATGATGACTGGTTTGAAGGTTTTGAAGGAAAGTCTGATTGGTTTGCAATTGAAATTGATAGCCATCATGATCACCAATCTGCTTTTGCATTTGTAGTAAATGCATCTGGAGTACAAGCTGATTACATGGTATATGATGATGAATCAATTGATGATTTTTGGGATTCTGTATGGAGCTCACATGTGAATGTAGATGAGCTTGGATGGTCAATTGAATATAGGATTCCATTTTCAGTTTTACGATTTATTGAAATAGAAAACATGCAATGGGGAATCAACTTTATTCGATATATTCAACGAAAAAATGAAACGGATACGTGGGTTACTTTTCCTAGAGGAACTAAGGGAATCGTATCACAATATGGTCATTTAACCGGAATTAAAAACGTTACCCCTCAAAAGAATTTTGAATTTAAACCCTATATTTTAGAAGGAATGAGTAGTTTAGATTATTATACACTTAAAAGTGATTATTCAGGTAATGAGATAACTGCAGACAACATGTTTCATAAAAAGCAAAATCGATTTATGGATAATACAGGTTTGGATTTAAAGTACTATGTAACACAAAGTGCTGTCATTGATCTTACTTTAAATCCAGATTTTGGACAAATTGAAGCCGACCCTAATGATATAAATCTAACTGCATATGAGACATACCTTGATGAAAATAGACCATTTTTCATGGAAAATGCATCTCAGTTTTACACCCCACTTGAAATCTTTTATTCGAGACGGATTGGAGATTATGGTACATCTATTTTAGGTGCGGGAAAATTAACAGGTAAAACACAATATGGTCTGTCTTATAATATTTTAGGTGCTTTAACTTCCGATAGCACAACATCAATTCAAGAGCAGTTAGCCCATGGAAATAGAGATGAATTCTATAATGGTCGGATTCAATATGATATTTTAGATGGCAATTCTAATATTGGAATATTTGCAACACATTATTCTGGTGAAGACACACTCAATAATACTAAAAATTCGATAATTTCAAACGTACAATCGTTAGATGGTATGATAAATTTATTTGAAAATAAGTTTGCATTTGATTTCCAATTTGTTTCTTCAAGTATTAAGAGAAATATCGACTATTCGGGGTACGGTATTTCCACAGAAATTAGCTATAAAACACCTGAGCATTTTACTCTATGGATTGAATATGAGAAATTATCCGATAGTTTGAATTTTGATTATTCTGGTTTTATGGAACGAAACAATATTGAAAAATTACAATCAGGGATAAAATACAGAACAGATTACCCCATTGATTTTATTAAAAATGCTTCTGCTGATATCCAATTTAAATATGCTGAAAATTTGCAGAAAGATGTGTTAGACCATTCTGTTTCTTTTCATACTTCAATTGAATTCCAAAACTATTGGGCTACTAGAATTGTCCTAGTAAACACAAAATCTCACTTTGATGATTTAATGACTTGGGAAGATAACAATCATAATGGAATCTATAATTTTGGTATTGACTCTCTTGGTTTCGTGTTAAAAGTACCCGAAACAAGGGGTGTTTCTACAGTTTTGTCAACCGATATTCGGAAACCACTCTACGCAGAATATTCTGTTAGTTATGTTCAAAGTGAAATAAACGATTGGGGGCGCGAACATGCACTCGTGTTTAACTATAATCCAACAGAATCTTTCCAGTTAGAAGTTGGTGCATCTCAAATTAGAGCATTTGAGAAATTCAGATTTCTAAATAACGGAGTTAAACCCAAGATTAACAATGGAAATATACCAACACGCATTGTTCCAAATTCTGATGCTCCCATCTCGCTCTTCTCTGAATCTCATAATTTTATTGATATTTTTGATTTTAGAATTGAGAAAAGTTTCAATAAACAGTTAAGCTTGAGTATGTACTCAGAATTTTATACAAACTTTAATAATCTCGAACAAGATTCCACTCAATTTACGTTTATTGATGAAGAAAATAATTATCAATATCCCATATCTTGTTTTGGAGATTATGATGAGTCCAATGAAGATGCTTGTGATGATGAATTTGATTATATTCATCCTCAAAATGACCCATTTTTTTACACAAAATACGCATCATTTATTTCTAATTTTGTGTTAAGGTGGGAGTTTTCTCGAGGTTCTAGTATGTATGTTGTGTACTCAAAATCAAAGTTTATCAACGGAAAACGATTTACTTCATTTAATGAGTTTATAGATTTCAAATCAAATGAAATTGGAGTTGAACGATACGATATTGAGTCACTATTTGTTAAATTTGATTATTGGTTTGATATCTAAACTTACAATCGAATAGATTGAAGTTTTTTTACACCATTTACAATAGACCTTGAGGCGATTTCAATATCATCTTGTGACGTAAAACGTCCAATCCCAATTCGAATTGATCCGTAAGCAAGCTCTTTTGAACGCCCCAATGCTAATAATACATGAGATGGATCCATTGTTGAAGATGTACACGCGGACCCCGTAGAAACCGAAATTTCTGGCATGGCCATAATGAGTGCTTCGCTATTTATGTTTGTAAATGACATATTTAAATTTCCTGCAAGGCGATTATCTAAATCTCCATTTATGATGGTGTTTGGTAACCCGCTTTGGATTGCACTTGCCAGTTGTTTTCGTAACTCTCCAATTCTAGCTTGTTCAGGTACCATGTTTGTTATTGCAAGAACACATGCTTTTCCAAAACCAACTATTTGATGAACGGGTAATGTGCCAGATCGCAACCCATTTTCATGTCCGCCACCATCTATTATAGCATGTAAATCAACTCGAGGATTACGCCTACGTACAAACAAAGCACCGATTCCTTTGGGTCCATATAATTTGTGGGCAGATATGGATAATAAATCAATTCCCATTTTAAGTACATCTATGGGTAATTTTCCCAAAGATTGCGCCCCATCAACATGAAATATAATATTATTTTTTTTGCATAGTTTACCAATTGCTTCAATGGGTTGGATAACCCCAATTTCATTGTTTGCATGCAGGATTGAAATTAACGCAGTATCTGGTGTAATTGAATTCTCTAAAACCTTTAAATCAACTATTCCATTTTCTTGAACTGGTAGGTATGTAACATTAACTCCTTTTTTTTCAAGGATGGAACAATTATCTAGTGTAGCTTTATGTTCAGTTTTTAAGGTTATGAGATGATTTTTTGCTTTGTTTTTTTTAAACCATCCCTTCAGAGCTAAATTGATGGCTTCGGTCGCTCCGCTAGTAAAAATTATCTCTTTTGGATTTGCACAAATACTTTCAGCAACACGTTCTCTCGCAATATGAACTGCTTCATCTGCTTCCCAACCTTGCGGATGATTTCGACTCGAAGCATTCCCATATTTATCAGTCAAATATGGCATCATTTCTTTCAAAACTTCGGGGTCTATTTGCGTAGTTGCTTGATTATCCAAATAAACACGGCTCATTAATCGACCTTAATACTTTTGGAATTATATTCTTGGACATTGCCGATAATTTCCGCACACATTACATTTTTTTCATTTAGTTTTGAAACCAAATCATTCACCTTTGATGGATCAATTGAAATAAGCAGACCACCCGACGTCTGTGCATCTGCAAGCATTAATTGTTGGTGGGGTTGAATATGCGATGCAAAATCTATTCTGTCTTTAACAAAAGCTAAATTTTTCTTGGTACCTCCTGGAATTACACCTTCTTCAGCGAGATTTTCAACTCCATCAATAAATGGAATAGAACTAAACTTTAGCTGCGCAGAAACGTGGCTACCTTCACACATTTCCATTAGATGGCCCAACAAGCCGTACCCAGTAATGTCCGTGCAGGCATGTGCATCAAACTGAACCATTATTTCTGATGCTGATTTATTTAACTCAAGCATCGTTTCTATGGCAGTATTTTCTAAATCTTTATCTGCATTGTTATTTTTTATGGCGGTAGAAATTATTCCCAATCCCAATGGTTTTGTTAGTACGAGTATATCTCCGGGTTTTGCGGAATTATTGCGAACAATTTTGTCAGAATCCACCATGCCAGTAACCACTAATCCATATTTTGGAACATCATCTTTGATAGTATGTCCGCCTAAAATGGAAATCCCAGCATCTTGTGCAATGTGAATACCTCCTTGCAATATGTTGGTCAAAACAGACAACGGCAATTCATCAGATGGAAACCCAGCAACATTTAATGCAAACAGAGGTGTCCCTCCCATTGCATAAATATCAGACAACGAATTAACTGCTGCAATTTTTCCAAATGTTTTGGCATCATCCACTATGGGTGTGAAAAAATCAACGGATTGAATCAATAACTGACCATTATCAAGTGGGAAAATAGCGCAATCTTCTGACGTTTCAAACCCGACAGTTTTTGAATTTAATGTATCAGTTGGTAAATTACTCAACACGTGAGCAAGGTCCGATGGACTCAACTTACACGCTCAACCAGCACCTGTACTATATTTTGTTAACCGAACTTCTTTTGACATAATCCCTCATAAATTATAAACACTAATTTACTATATTCTAAAATGATGAAAATAGAAAATCCTAAAAATTTAAAATTTAGAAAGTATCTTTGTTCATTCTGCGTAGAAACCTGTAACTTCCAAACTATAATTTTCGGAGAAAGCATGAAACTCAAATTACACTGGCAAATATTGATAGCAATGGCAATTGGAATAGGATTTGGAATTTTATTTCAACACCAATATTTAGGCGGAATTAACGGTTGGCTCTATAGTCTCATCAGTTCAATGGGGACTATTTTTGTTCGCTTATTGAAAATGGTGATTGTGCCACTTATTTTCGCTTCGATTGTGACGGGCGTATCGGGTATTAGTGATGGTAAAAGTTTAGGTAGATTAGGTGGAAAAACACTTTTGTATTATGCGTTTACCAGTCTGTTTGCCATATTGGTGGGATTAACGCTTACCAATGTTTTTCAACCTGGGATCGGAGCAAATCTACCTGTAAGTGATGGTTTTGATGCATCGAAATTAAACACACCCGGTTCTCCAGCTGATATTTTAATTCGCATGATTCCACTTAATCCAATTCAAGCGGCCTCATCAGGCGATATGCTGGGAATCATTTTCTTTGCGATATTTTTAGGAGTCGTCATTACAAAACTGGATTTTGAAGTTGCCAACCCACTAAAATCTTTCTTTAATTCGGTGTTTCAAGCGATAATGGTCATGACAGAAATGGTAATTAAAGTAGCACCGCTTGGGGTGTTGGGTCTCATTACAAAAGTCGTTGCAAATACAGGTTTTGGAATCTTTTCCGTCGTTGGAAAATACATGATGACCATTGCTTTAGGTCTTTCAATTCATTTATTGATTATTTTACCCCTAATATTTTTTGCTTTAACACGGATAAATCCATTAAAACATTTTAAAGCCATGGCATCGGCAATGGCAACAGCATTTTCTACAAGTTCATCCAATGCTACATTGCCAGTAACCATGCGTTGTGTCGAAGAAAATGCAGGTGTTTCCAATAAAGTATCTAGTTTTGTTCTTCCCATGGGAGCGACAGTTAATATGGATGGAACTGCTCTCTACGAATGTGCAGGGGTGCTGTTTATTAGTCAAGTATTGGGAATTGAGTTAACCTTTTCTCAACAATTTATTGTGGTGTTAACCGCTCTTTTGGCATCCATTGGCGCTGCGGGTATTCCAAGTGCAGGATTGGTCATGATTTTCATTGTGACCCAAGCGGTTGGTTTTAGGGATGAAGATGTAGCACTCATTATTGGTACAATGCTTGCAGTGGATAGACCACTTGATATGTTACGAACCATGGTTAATATTTCATCCGACAGTATAGGTGCGGCAGTTATTGCACAATCTGAAGGAGAAAAATTGTATTAATCCATTTTCTTTTCGCACCATAAGCACAATTCAAAAAAAGACTAACATATATTAAATTATTTGTAAACTTCAATACACTGTTTAGGAGTTTCTCAAATGAAAACAACACAATCGTGTATTATTGTTTCACTTTTTACTTTCAACTATATTCAATGTCCCAGCAGATCAACCAACGATTCAAGATGGGATAAATTCTGCAAAAAATTATTAATGTAATTTCCCTTTTCCAAATGCACATTATGTCCACAGTTTGGGATGGTTTTTAGATGACAATTTGGAAGCAAGGTGTTCATCTTTTGTCCAATTTTACTAAATTTTGCATCATCATCCCCGGTAATTACGGTAACTGAAAAATGGTAGTTTGGAAGATTATCCCATAATGGTGGCATGGAACCAGTGCCTAATTTTTCTAAGGATGTTGCAATTTGCGAGGGGTCTTGTTTACACCGTATTTCTTTCTGATTATTCCACCCGTCCTCATTTCTAATTTTCTGATGCAAAAACAGGTTATGTTGTTCCCACTGAGTTAAAAACTGTGAATAATTTGCTCGAATTAATTGGGCATTTTGAGTATCCTGTATCTTTCGATTATTTCTTTCCTTGTCATCTATAATCCCAGGAGTTGAACTTTCTAAAATTAGGGATTTAATATAATGAGGATAGGCATTTGCAAACATTAATGCTAAACGACCACCCATCGAATACCCATATAGATTTACCTTTGAAATATGGCAAGAATCTAAAATAGATTTGAAATCATTGCTCCAGTCCAACCATGAATATGTTGGATGTTTTTCCGTAAAGGTACTTTGCCCGTGACCGGGTAAATCGATAGTTAATGATGATGTTTTGAGGTGTGCAACCATGTCATTCCACGATTCGTGCGACCCCATGAATCCGTGCAGAAATACAATAGGGGTTTGATCTGGTACGAAATGACTTTCATCAATAAAATAATGTGCTTTGGGACCGTTAATAAACATAAAAAATGAACAACGTTAAATTGAAGTAACAACCTGCTTTAAATTGGTTTGAATATGGTCTGAAATATCATGGTGAGTTGCTACATTATGCTCCATGTTCACATCTACTTCAATAATTTCCACACCACGTTTAGTTACATTATTCAATGCAATTTTAAGCCCCTCGGAAGTACTCACCTTTTTGTATGAACTATCAATCATTTTTGCAATGGGTTCAAAATTTATATTATGCGATGTAGTCCAAAATTCTGGATACGATTTCAAGTTTAAATCTGCATGGGGTAGGAATGAAAAAATACCACCACCATTATTGTTGATAACCACAATTGTGCAATCTACATTGTATCGTTTTGCAAATAATAACCCGTTCATATCATGATAAAAACTGAGGTCACCAATAAGCAATAATGAGTGAGTATTTTTATTTGTTGATGCAATTCCAAGTGCCGTGGAAACCACCCCATCAATACCGCTAGCTCCTCGATTACAAAATGTACGAATTTTTATTTGGGAATTATTGCTAAACATATCTAAATCACGAATTGGCATAGAATTCCCCACAATCAATTGATCGCCCGATTGCAATGAATGAAGACAAATATCTGCAATATCACCCTCATAAAAAGAGTGATTATGATTTTGAATTGATTCCCTAACATTTAAGTCTAAACTGTGTACGTAATCATTCCACTTTTGTTCGGCTCTAAACGATATATTTTTCTGACAATTTTGGGTGAAATCTGATATAGTTTGGCGAATGACCTGTGGACAATCATCATTGAAATGACCATAGGTATCAACTAAAAATGTAACTTCTTTCCAATCATCCAATTTTTGGTTTAATATTTTTGATACGGGTTTTTGACCGAACCGAATAACGAAATCTGGATTAACATCACAGTTTTTCAAGAAATGATGGTACCCGGTCATAATATTCGGATGTAGCTTATTAAATCGAAGTTGTGAGAGAGCATCAGCAAAAATCGGAGCATTGAAATGTTCGGATATTTCAATAATGTGATCCACTTTTGTTTCGGAGTTTAAGCGCCCAGCAATAATGAGCGGTTTGTTGAAATTGTTAAATTGTGGTAACTCACTTTTGATAGTGTTTTGCTTTTGTTTTGATAGGGTAAAATTTGATTCAGATACGGTATTTCCAAGTAAAGGTTCGTCAAATGGAAAATTCAAATGTACGGGGCCGGGTGGTTGTGCAGACCCTTCCGAAATGTGGATTGATTTTTGCAGTAAATCAATCAAAGGTTGTTGGTTTTTTTGAGGTAGTCCAACATCCGCAAACCAACGAACATGATGCCCAAAAAGATGTTTTTGTTGGATGGTTTGATTTGCACCGGTATTGATTAAAAATTCAGGTCTATCTGCCGATAAAATGATAAGGGGAATCCTGCTCAAACTTGCTTCAATTACTGCGGGCATGAAATTTGCAACTGCTGTCCCTGATGTGCACACCAATACGACTGGTGTTTGACTTGCATTTGCGAGTCCTAAGGCGAAAAATCCGCCCGAACGTTCATCGATATGACTAAATGATGTGATAGATGGATGTGATGCAAATGCTTGTGTTAGGGCAGAATTGCGTGAGCCTGGAGAAATACATGCATATTGGACACCAAGTTTTGCCAAACAGTCAACGGTAGTATTACTCCAAATTTGGTTCCATTGATGTGACGCTTTCACTAAACTTCACCGCCCGAAAGTGCCGTCAAAATGGGTTGAAGTTTGAGCTCAGTTTCTGTCCATTCTTGGTCGGGTAACGATTCCGACACGATACCTCCACCAGCAAAAACATGTGCTTCTTCATCCTTTACCAATGCGGATCGAAGCGCTACACAAAATTCACCATCTCCTTTTGTATCAATCCATCCAACAGGTCCCGAATACCATCCACGATCATGCGATTCGACTTTATGAATTATATCTAATGCTTTATCTGTGGGTGTACCTGCAACAGCTGGAGTGGGGTGTAATTGTTTCACCAATGAAAGAATATTGTCACCATTTTTCAAATGCCCTGATATGGGTGTGTGTAAATGTTGCACATTTTTAAGTTTCAAAATTTGAGGTTCATGTGAAAATTGTAAATCTGGAATCAGTTGAGCTAATTTCCGTTTTATTTGTTCAATCACAAATTGATGTTCTTCACGCTCCTTATGACTGTCAAACAAAGTTTCAGCGAGCAGCCGGTCTTCCTCCATATTTCTGCCTCGTGCAATGGTCCCAGCAAGGGCTTCAGTTTCAATAAACTTTTGCTTTAACCGAACCAATAATTCTGGGGTAGATCCAAAGAAAATTCCATTATGAGGGAAACTGAACATAAAATTGGTGCATTTTGGATACATATTTCTCAATATCTGAATGGCTGAAACAGCACTAAATCCATGCCCAACTTTTACATGATGAGAACGGGAAATCACTGCTTTTTCAACTTTCCCCGGTCTGATTGCTCCGAGGACAGAAAAAATAGTATCTGAATATGTTTTCTTATTTGGTATATCTCTAAATTTATCAACAGGTACCCGTTTTATTGGGGGTAATGTTACGGGTAATCTATTTTCATAATGATGGCATAATTTCGAAAATGATTGCTTAACATCTTCAGGGTTATCTGAAGGATGAACCATTTTTGAAATCGTTAAATACGAGTTTTCATTAACACGAGTTGCTAAACATTCAGGTAATATAAATCGACCTCTTGGGAATTCTTTCCATGTTTCATCAGGAGAGGTTTCAATATTGAATGCATGTCCACCAATAAATCGAGGACCAATCGATTCATTATCAGAAACAATCACTGCATTATCCAATATTTCATTTATGTTCTGACTTAATAGCAATAGGTTTTCATTATCTTGCACATCAAGTTCTATAAGAGATCCTAATCCTGCCATGGAAAACGAGGTCTTGGGTTGTTCCCAGTAAATTCGTGTTACATCTCTGTCAGCAGGGTGAGTTAATAATGGCAATAAATCATTGGTATAAAAACGAAATGAATGAGCAAACAGAATAGGTTTATCTAACAAGTTAGCTTTGTTTATTGCTTCTTCAATGTGCTTAATATCTGTATTTTTAGTTGTTAACATCATAATTTATGAAAAATTAGGGGTGAAATTTACAACCTTCAGATTGTTTCAACAACGAATAGGGTCAGAAGGGTTAAATTGATGTAAATTTGCGCCCTACAATTTTGGGAGATTAATCAAAAATGTCAGAGTTTACTCATTCTGGTGAGAAAAAAAAGCAATATGTCAAACAAATGTTTGAAGATATTTCACATCGATATGATTTATTTAACCATCTTTCATCTTTTGGTATTGATATTTATTGGAGAAAAAAATTAGTCAACACATTGGATGTATCCGATGGTGGATTGGTTCTAGATGTTGCAACAGGAACGGGTGATGTAGCATTTGCTGTTAGAAAAAAATATGATGTCCATGTAATTGGGTTAGACTATGCATTTAATATGGTTAGAATTGCAAAAGAAAAATCCAAGAAACATGGCGAAGAATATTTCAAGTTTGTTCAAGGAGACGGAGAATACCTCCCCTTCAAAGATAATACATTTGATGCCCTAACAATTTCGTATGGTTTTAGGAATATTGGACATTATAAAGAAGCACTTTCAGAATTTTATAGAGTTTTAAAACCTGGAGGAAAGTTGGCGATCATGGAATTTTCCGAGCCAACATCAAAGCTTTTTGGAGCATTATTCCGATTTTATTTTAATAAAGTAATACCTAAAATTGGTGCCCTTTTAGCCCGTGAAGATGCATTTAGATATCTACCCGAATCGGTTGATCATTTCCCATCAAGAAAAAAGGTGAATCAAATGATTGTAGATGCTGGTTTTATGAATTCTGAAGTTTATGATTTAACCTTTGGTGTTTCCAGTATTTTTATGGGTAATAAATAATTGACTAAAAAAATCTTAGCCCAAATTGGACTTATTTTTACAACATTTATATGGGGTGTAACCTTTGTACTTGTGAAGGATGCGCTCAACGATGCACCTCCTTTTTGGTTTGGTGGAATCCGTTTCTTTATTGCATGTGTTTTAACGCTATTGTTTGTCAATAAGAATGTTCTGAAGATATCTAGAAATGAGTTGATAGGTGGAACGATTTGCGGTTTCTGGCTTTTTATTGGGTACGCATTCCAAAATTTCGGATTAATGCAAACTACTGCAAGTAAATCTGCTTTCATCACAAGTGTGGCTGTAATTTTTGTTCCAATAATTTTAATCCTCTTTTATAAAAAGGAAATTTCCAAACAAATTTGGACATCTGTAGGATTTGCAATACTTGGGTTATATTTACTCATCAATCCAAAGGGTGAAGGAATTAATATTGGAGATATTCTAACGTTAGGTTGCGCATTTTCTTTTGCCTACCATGTCATTTTCCAAGATAAGTTTATTAAACTTGGAGTAAATATTTTCCGATTTTTTCTTGTTCAGACCGTAGTGGTAACAATTTTATCTGTCATTCATGGTGTTGTTTTTGAGCCTAACCCCATAGTATGGTCAAACACGCTTTGGTTAGCCCTCATTGTTACAGGTATTTTCGCAACATTTATTGGAATTTTGATAATGGTATGGGCTCAACAAATATTAGACCCAAGTCAAACGGTGATAATTTTTACACT
>CAZCRK010000012.1:29377-34503 GCA_964501035.1 uncultured bacterium | reverse complement strand
CAAGTTAACGAAACAGATATTATAAAAACTAATCTCATGGGGCAGTTACTTCTAATAATATCTCATCAGATTCAATCAATAACCCATCATTATCTGTAACAATAAATTTGAAAAACATAATTCCAGTTCGTCCACAATCTTTTGCATCAAATTGGTTTTCACCATCATCGTATTCACTTCCATCGAACGGTCGCATCAAAATGCTTTCATTATATAAAAAACCATTAGAAGAATATTCACTAAAATCAAATTTCCAGGTGTCATCTGAAATAAATTCCGAATCTTCAATTGGGTCATTGCAATTAGAATCATAAATACAGTCGTCATTGCACCCTTCAAAAATTCTTTGGATTTCATATTTAACCGATTGAATATTATCATTTCCATTTAAATCTAAAACTGTTAATTCAATGTTTAATTCAGACCATTCATTTTGACTAAGTTGAAACTCTGTTGGCATTAAAATGTTTACAATTTCAGGATGTACATTTTCAGTAACTACTGACAAATATTTTGTTGCTGAAATAGAAACATAAACTTGTCCATTACTATCTGTAAAGTTAAATTCTGCATAATAAACATCATTCCAAAATGAAACAAGTTGTTCGGTGATTGAAAATATTTTAATTGTTCCACTATTGTCTAGCTCTTGTAAAGTAAATGATTGTTCAAATCCAGAGTTATTACTTAACTCAACCCATACTGAATCAATATAAAGATTTTCTGATTCATTAACAATTTCAGCATAGAAATAAATTTCTTCTGAACTTGGATTAAAATCAAAATATAATGTTTCAAATTCTGGGGGGTCTGTCTGGTATCCATCATCATTTGGAAGAAGAATATCATTAGTACATCCTCCAAACAGGAACAATACCAATATGCTCAACGTTAGTTTCATTTACATTGTTTCCTCAATGTTAAACACATCCATTCTCCCTTAGTCTTTCGGCTTATAACTGATAAATTTAAATCGTTGCATAATTTAGAAATTACCACTTCATCGGTGATTAACACACCCGAAATAATTATCGTACCATGACTATTTTTTAATTTTGGAAGTAAGTCTATAATTACGTTTCTGTTTATATTTGCTAAAATAATATCTTGAGAATAATCCGTCCATTTAAGGCAGTTAGTTGGTACATAAGAAACATTAGATTCTATATTATTCAATTTTAAATTTTCATTAAAATTTTCCTCACAAACTGGATCAAACTCTGTACCTAATACATCGGATGCACCCAATTGATGTGATGCAATTGCTAAAATCCCACTTCCGGTTCCAATGTCTATTACCGACATCCCTTTTTGCATATAAACTAACATAGATTCTAACATCAAAAATGTTGTTTCATGGTGTCCTGTTCCAAATGCCATTCCAGGTTTTATTTTAATAACATGTTTACAATCATAGACGTTTGTATCCCAATCTGGAACAACCACAATTTTATCATCAACTTTTACTGGAGTAAAATTATCTTTCCAAGCAAGGTGCCAATTAGCATCCTCAACAACTTCCCAAGTTATATGTAACTTTAACTTTTGTTGCCATTGACTCAGCAAATTTTCAACATTTTCCTTAGCATTTTCAGAAAGGCATACTTTCGATGATTTACTGTCCGTATTTACTCCTAAAATAAAATCAGATATGAATGATGTGAAAATACTTACACTTTCTGATTCGCCTTTTAAAACTAGAATATCCCATGTTCTACCATTACTCATTGCTGATCCTTTTGATACAGAAATGTTGTAACAACAGTTCCCACCATACCCAATGTTTCTGCGGAACAATTTTCAGGGGTATCTTCAAGGGTATGCCAATAATTTTCCCCTTTGTAAGGGTATTCAAAATCAATGATATCAATTGATGGTATTTTACTATATTTATAGAGTACCGTATGGTCATCAGTTATTGCCCTACCAAATGAATTTTCAAATTCATCATATCCAAGTTGATGTGCAATTGACCATATTTCTTTTACTAAAAACTGTGCTTGGAAATATGAATTCACTTCAATAGGGAATCTTGGATGTTTATCCGCAACCATATCTAAACAAATTGCCATATTGGGAATAGGTGCAGGAATATTTTGTGCAAATTCTTTTGTTCCTAAACCAAAATTGTCTGCATCACCAGCTTTACCTATGTCTTCACCATCCACTAGCAATAAATCAACACCCAAATTTGTTAATGGATAGTCCCTTAAAATTTGTGCTAACTCCATTAAAATTGCTACACCACTTGCTCCATCATTTGCACCTATTATTGGTGTATTATGGTTCGTTGAGTCAGGGTCCATATCAGCTATTGCACGGGTATCCCAGTGAGCCATGAGCATGATCCGTTGATTTGCAGACATATTATACCGTGCCATAATATTTGTAAGAGCAAGCGAATCACTAGAATAGGGATGTGGGATTGTTACATCCATAATCATTATTTTTTCTGCAAATTGATTAAAATGTGAAATAAACATTTCTCGTGCTAAAGAATGCCCTTCACTACCTGGATATCGTGGCCCTAAATCACATTGTGCCACTAAGTACTTCATTGCATTTTGCCCATTAAAATATGGAATTCCTTGCCCCAATAGAGTCGTCAAATTGATACACAATATAATTAATTTTATTCTCATACTATTTAATTTTTTCTATCCTTGAATTTTAATTTTGACTGTAAATCCAAAATTCTTTTCAGTTTTCTTTCCAACAGAATTATTATCAGATATAATGTAGTTAAAATATACATCACCATCTACATAGCGAGTAAAACTATAATTAATTCGAGGTTTTATACTAATTGAATTTGAAAAAGATGTTAGATCAAACTCATTTATATCGCTTGCATTTACATATGAAAACAAAGTGTAGTTTTTATCATATGACACATCTAACCTGAAATCAATATCATTTTCAATTACAAAATCTCTAAAGAAAAATATTGGTAGATTTAAACCCCCTGATTTTTTATAATCTAATGAACTTGTTAACTGATTTTTATACTCTCGTTCTGTTTGAGTACCTGTATTATTTATGTCTAATTTCATATTATAGGTTAACTTAAAGGTAACTGAATTACGCCCCTTTGTTTTTGCTACTAATCCAAATAATGGTGAATAATATCGTGTAAAATCTAATTTTTGTTGTTCATCATTTTTAAAAGATTCCGTTCTTTCACCTTTGTACGTATGTGAAAAACTAAGGGATTTCAACCAGTTTTTGAAGAATCCATACTTTTCAAATCCAGATAAATTGATAGACCATCCAAAAATGGGTATTCCATCATTACCTGTTAATCCTAACGGCAAAAATGTCTCTGTAATATTTACAGTTGGGTCACTTGATGACGATAAATTGGTTGTTACAGAATTTTTATATTCCATATTTGTAAGTGTTAATTTAGATGTCAAATTGATACTAGTACTTATCTTGTAATCTTGTGTGTAAGAGTGAGAATAAGAACCAACTTGACCATCCCCTAAATTATAGTAAGAACTCGTTTGAAAAGGATCCGACCACAATCCCAAACGATACCAATAGCTAGGACTTAAATCTGCGAAAATATTACTATGTGAATGTGTTGAACTAAAATTATAATTAAAATTAACCTTAGAAACTTTTGACGAAACTTTGTGTATAGAATTAAAAATAGCTTTTAATGTTGGATTCTTAATTTCTAATCGTTTTTGTTTTTGTTCTTCCTGTCTACTTGTTCTTCTCCTCCCACGCCTGCTTGATGACCTTGAAGACCCTGCAGAGTTTTCCGGTTTATATACTAATTCAACCAATTCTTTCGGAGAAAAATTAAATGAAGCGGTTAACTTACTATTGTTCGATACATTTGCTGAAGGAATGGAATCTGTTTGGTTTACTAAATTCCATGTGTATTTTGGATTATAGGTAAATTTTGGTTTAAGCCAATCCATAAAATTGGGAGAAAATGTATTTGAAAAATTCTCTGTTAAGGATTTAATTACACCCGGATTCATATCTCTAATAAAACCAAATTTATCACTCATGTATGCTGTTAAATTACTTTGAATACTATTATTATAATTGGATTGCAAACTTTCTGTTAACTTATAATTAATCAAAAATGTTCGTGTCATGCCCATGCTAGTATCTTGCGTTACTGTACCACTTCTTTGAAAAGATATTTTATCGTGGTCATCAATTTTAATGGTCGCTTTTATTTTTTCAGGTGAAAAATACCACCTTGTTTCAGATAAAGATTTTCCAATTAGAGGAACATCTTCAGCAATTTTGAAAGGTGAAATATAATTATCCTTGTTAAAATTCACTTGATAATTTGCTGAAAAGTCAGAATCAATTGTTTCTTCATTTTCCACTGTAGTAGATGATTTTGTAGTTTTCTTTATTGAAAAATCAACATCAATTTTATCTACTGTATATTGCATGAACCAATTATCACTACGGGATGTTTTATTAAATCCAGTAGAAAATGAAATAGACTCGGATATAGATTTAAGCTCCTCTGGTGTTTCATCAATACTACCGAGTAAAATATCGGTTCCTGGTTTGAATTTTGGGGAAGATATGTTGGATGAATAATTGATCGTTATTGGCGTATTTATACCCCATTGAGAGGGTAAAAATTTATGCGGATAAAAACTTGTTGAAAATGAAAATGATTCGGTTGAACTACCAGTCCCAAGACGCTCTTGTAATCTATGGAAATCTGCATCTTCCAAACTATATGATGAATTAATTTTCAATAAATCTGCAAAGTCAATTGGTCCACTTACCCGCATTGCTTGACCCTTTTCATGTTTCACACCCGTCATCCGAAGCTCGTCAAGGAAAATTCTACCAAATACGGTTTCATCTGTTTCATTAACAACACCCACCATAATATATTCTATTCTGTTTATTGCTGGTTCACCCTTAACACGTAACTCTGTGCAATAATTACATGCTGTGCTAATATCTGTTGATTCATTGTTTTCCCAAAACCAAAAATCATTAATATTATTGTACTCACTTGGAACATCAAATATACCATTATAGAATCCATTTTCATCAGGTAAATCTTCTACTGGACCTTCGCAATCACCAATGTCTATAGAGCCATCTTCGATTAACGATTCAATACAATCATG
>CAZCRK010000012.1:0-29277 GCA_964501035.1 uncultured bacterium | reverse complement strand
CATCTCTACAGATAGAAAATTCAAACTCAGAAATTTCATGATTTTCTAAAATATCTCCATTCCCACATACAATAACATCTGTAAAATCACCCAAATCTTCTGTGTTGAAATGTACTTCACAGCTATCCCAAAGTGATTCATAGGTGTAACCCAGAGCAATCAATGTATCTGGAATTGATGGATTTGTTTCATCATTTTCATAACACCCTGACTCGAATGCATCTATGACTCCATCTAAACCGCTATCATTTAACTCTTCTACCGAGTCTATATTCAGTTTATACCGAGTGAGCTCATCCAAATTTAACTTAACATTATTCTTTTCATCCCATTCGTCATAAATTGGTTGACGGATTTCATAATAATCATCATCTTTTCCAAATCGAAAGAGCAGTTCAACATCCGTAATGTCGTTATGCCACGAGCCACCACCACTTTCTTCGTCGCTATCTCCATAAACAAACATTTCCATATTATCATAAGCAAAGAAACTATTTTTTTTATCATTGGATAAAGAAGAATAATTAAAATTCTTTTTAATTAAAACAACAGAGTCTGCTGGAATTCCACTATTTTCATCAATATGTTTAAACGATAAAACGATGGATTGTTCTCGTTGGGTAGTACCAGTAATTTCATCATATTCTTCAACAATTCCAGGTGGAGATTCATATTCGCTATTTTCCTGAGAGTTAATAACTTCAATTGTAAAAGATGGAATCTCATCATCTTCAAAATTATCAATAGCGTCTGGGTCAGCGAGGTCGTCAAATGAAGTAAGAGCCATCTCTTGCCACTCGTTTCCAACAATTTCTAACTTAGCAATTTTGATGATGTTAGATTGGTCGATGCTATGTTCAGTTGTTTCAACCCAAAGCCGTAGATTTTTCACATCCGTCCATTTTCCATCACCTACATTGGTAAATTCAGATAATGGAATTCGAAAAAGCTTCCAATCTAAACCATTCCCATCTTCAAGTATCTCTAAAGTTTCATCCTTTGGATCAAATGAATAAGTAAAATATTCATTAATATAATCTAAACTTAAATCACCGTTTAAATCCTCAGTATCAGGATACAAGTAACCCTGGGCATTACTATTTCCTTCCGTACCATTAATAAACTGATAATCTTCATCCGAGTTGTCATACACCCAATTATCTTGGTTCGGGTCAGGATTGTCTACAATGCTTACATGAATTGAATCAGCATAAATGCCAGGGTTCTCATTAGTATAATCATTTGGAAGGCATGGAAAATATGGATTTCCAGTTTCATAGATATCCTCACACCCATCTAATCCAGTATCTTCGCCTTCTTCGAGAATTCCATTTCCTAATTGTCCACCAAGAGATAACTGATCTTCGGTGTCCAACTCTCCATTATTGTTCATATCTTCACTAATATTACCCAAGTCAATATGAAAAATTATATCCTCTTCAACTGTTTCTACATTTAGCCATATATCCATAAACTTACTTGTACTTTGATCATAGTCACTGGAAAACAGACTCGTAGTAATACCATTCCATAAGGTATCATTCCCTTCTCCATGGAAAAATGTCTCCAACCACAATGTTTTGGTAGTAGTATTATTTGCTTGAGTTGACACATCCATATTCGGCCAAATATCTGTTGTAGATACATCAACATACGGATTATACCATGCTAAAAAACCTCGACTATCAATAGAATACAAACTATCACTATTTACTCGTTTTGGTGGAGATGCCATTTTCCATTGACGTTGTAAAATACTCGGAGTGCTCGACCGTTTGGAAGACTCAAAATCATCTAAAAATGCTTGTTCTAAAGGATTGGGATTTGGATATACCTGCGCCACTTCACCCTCAATTTTAAATCGGGATGGCTCTGTTGTTTCAATAAATGGTAGTTTGTCAACAACTGTGGTTAAGAAATCTACATTTTTCTCATACTTCCCTGATAAATTCCAGATAAAATTTTGCATTGGTTCAAATCCAATATCAACCTTTTCATCAGCTATGGATTGATTATAGTAGTATAATCCACCGCTTAAAAAACTTTTATCATCAATTTCATATTTAAAATGTGTTCCTGTTAATAATTTTTGGTCAAAAGAAACGAGTTCATTTTCTTCATAACTTACTTGAATATTGGCTGTTGGATCTGTTGCATCAGGGGTTAAAAAGTTGAGCGTTCCTGAAAAATAATCGATGGTGTAATCTACGTTTTTCACCAGAGTTCTACCATTTAAGACAACTTGTTCACTGCCTTCGACTATCATAAATCCAAGTGACATAGTTGAAGACCGCGCAGAACTTTTTACGACTATTTGGAATTCATGCTCTTCAGTAATATCTTGATTGGTATTCGAATAATACATTGCAGGACCACTATCATCACTATCAAAACTGTTGTCAGAATCATTATATTCAGCTTCAATAATCCCACTTAAATCATTATGATTATTTCCCCAAACATCTGCATTACTATCATCAGGATTATCATATGCGAATGGTAAGTAAAATGGTAAAAATAACTCACCATATTTTTGATTTATCAAACTACCGTGCAAATCTATCTTTCCGTCACCATTTGGAATATAATTACCATTTACATCAAGAGTGTCTAGTCCAAATATTGAGAGAAAAGAATGTCCTTCATCACTGTGAGTTTCAGTTCCCAAATCACCTCCAGCATGAACAATTTCCACTTCCAGGGAATTCAAATCGATACCAGACCCCCCTAATGAATAAACATTTTTAAACATAAGTGGCCACGTTTCAGAATTTGGAGTAGATGTCCCCTGGGTTTTAATCAATTTTAGAGCTATTTCTGGTGGAGCGGTGTATATATTATCACCATTTATATCTGTAAAATCTACATCAACAACTAAGAGCGAATCATTTGAAGTGCATCCATTATCATTCAAGCACACATCATAATCTTCGTAATTTAAGAGAGCATCAATATTTGTGCCAGTTGAAAACAATGGGTCTTCATACAGTATAAATTGTTCGGTTGAATCAGCAAAATATTCAGCTAGTTTATAATGAATACCAACCACATCACTGCTTCCTGGAGTATTCAATCTCATATACCCTAAAAATGGATCAATCTCATAATCTACACCCTCAGTCAATCGTTTCCAATTACCATCATCACTAAAGCTCGTCGAATCGAGTGGATTCTTAAACGCGGTACCTTTATAAATACCAACTTCCAATGAATTATAACCTGTTACACGCTTAAACACTTCATACTCACCAATTACATGTTCACTTTCAAATGTATGTTTGTAATCGGGTAAAAGAGGATAAAAATTTCGTTTAAAATCTTCATCAATAAAAAAGTATCTATCCTTAATAAATGAATAGTCATTTATAGATGTCTCTTCCGACATTTCGCCACCACTCATCGACCGGCCGGATTTTCGAACCTGCTCTCTTGAAACAATAGTTTGAATAGAAAGTGGTCCCAATTGATTGGTCATTTTAATTCCAAACAACCCTTCGTGATTACCAGAACCTACACTCACAAATTGAGTTGATGGTAAATTTAAGCTGATATTCCCTGCAACAATATTTTGAATGATATCATTATCGTCTCCGTCAAACTCCAATAGAAGATTATTTTCCCATGCAAAATCAGATTCCGAATCTTGATCTACTTTTATTTTCAACTTCTCACCAATTATCCCCTCAATGTTAAACTTTTGAGTTTGGTTAATGTCCAAATCCCAAGATTTATTTTCTTGACTATTCAACGCAATATTGTCTTTATCTTCAAAAATCATCTGACCGTTTATCGAAATATTTCCCTTGATATTCAATGCGACATTGGTATTTCCAATCTGTTTATTTATCAAACTTATTGCTGAACCTTGGTGAGAGTTTTGGGTATTCCTTCGCCGAGTATAATGTTGAATAATTTTTTTTCTAAACTGGATAATCTGATTCGCTAAAATTGATTGTTCTTTATACCAATCAAATGTCATTATAGATGGAATCAATAAATCTTCATTACTATATCGTTTGTATAAAACTAATGTGTTGTCAATCAACCCCAGTTCGCTATTTGACTTTAGATTGGTAACTTTTTTAAATGTGTTTATACCATGCAAGTGTTTAAGCTGGTGTGTACTTTTCAACGATAGGGTTTTAAATTCATTGTTTTCTAAAGGTTGAACAATTTGGGGCAACCAGTTCCAATAATGAATTGACCTGTCAAAATACAGTGCAGGGTTTCCTTCACCTGCCAGTAGAATTGGTGGTAATAATAATCCCACTAAAGCAAAAAACCACTTTAGTAAAATTGAGTATATTTTAGATGTTTTAATCACAACTGGAGCAATAAATCTCTAGGCGTGCTCCTTTGAAACAGAATGATTCTGAATTGATAAATATGTTTTTAATTTTTCTTTTAAATGTCTCATGGCATTTCCTCTATGAGAAATACTTTTTTTCTCTATCAAACTCATTTCAGCAAAAGTTTTCCTCAATTTAGGGTAGTAAAATACGGGGTCATATCCAAATCCCCCAACACCTTTTGCAGTTTCAGTAATCTCACCTTTTACTTCTCCCTTTGCAACAAGTTCCGATTTACCATCCACAAAAGCCATTACTGTTTTAAATTTTGCAGACCGCTTGTTCTTAGAAACTTCCTTCATTTCTAAAATCAATTTATTTACATTATCTGAATATGAACAATTTTCTCCTGCATATCTTGCAGCATATATTCCAGGATTACCATCCAATGCATCTACTTCAAGACCTGTATCGTCTGATATTGCTGGATATCCTGTCAATCGGTACACTTCTCGTGCTTTAATGAGTGCATTTTCTTCGAGAGTTGAACCATCTTCAACAATGTCACCCACCTGTGGAAAATCATCTAAGGAAAGGATGTTTAAACCTAGGTCTGCAAATGAATCTGCTAACTCTTTTCGTTTATCCTTATTATGTGTTGCAAGTATAACTTTCAATTTCTACTCCCCTTCGAGAGGGTAACTTAAAACGACTTTCATTTTGAAAGAAATTATTTATTTGAAAATAATAGATTTTTTTCGTGGTCAATAAGGGTGTTTGTTTCTAAATTTTCGGACTTGTCAAGGTTCTTAATTGGCCTGGTAGCTCAGTCGGTAGAGCAGAGGACTGAAAATCCTTGTGTCACTGGTTCGATTCCGGTCCGGGCCACTCAAAACCCCTTCGTGAAAACGAGGGGGTTTTGGTTTTGTGCAATAACCGTGAGTTAATTTAATCCTTTGCTCCCATTTTCCAGCCCAACCAAGCCATCGGAATATAGGCCATTGTTACATCAAGAATATTAAACCAAAGTGGGCCTGGAATCATTTTAATATTCATTATTCCTCCAAATAGAAAGAATAGTCCGATACCCATAGCAAAAACAAACTGAAATGATTTTGCAAATTTTGATACCAATATTGCACCAATAAACGTACCACCCGCATGGGCTAAAAATGGAAATATAAAATGGTATACTTTAAACAAATGTATGTTTTCTTTTAAAGAATTCGCATCCATCACATTGATTCCATTAGGTACACTAATTATCTTACTTCCAATTATGATTATTGTAAAATTAACTATCATACCAACAATCATACTAAGCATAAATATTACAAAATTTATAATACCTGTCTTCATTTACTCTCCTAAAATAATATTCACTAGACCAACAATATCCAAAATATTTACTACCTCATCTTCATTTAAATCAGCTTCTAGGGCATACTCACCATTCAATATTAAATTGATAGACGTAATTACATCTAAAATGTTTACCATCAAATCACCATTTACATCGCCAATCAACGTATTTTCACTCGGACAATAATTCCCATCTGGTGCAAATTGAGGTAAATGGTTTTCTGGATTATTTACAATTTCAAACATCGCAATATCTGTTGATTCAAACAATTCCGGAGTACATAACTCCCATTCATTATCAATACCATTACACGTTTGAGTATCATCGAGTATCCCCATATCTGAAACAACACACCAATACAAATATTCCATTGCCATACATTCATAATCACACGTCCAATCATCGTAATGATACCACGCTTCTTCCGGATAGTTGTTTGGGATATTGATAAATTGTCCACCTCGTGCAATATCCATTGCATCAGTTAAAGGCGATGAATTCGGTGATAAACTAAATACATCAGGGTACACTTCTACATGGCCACAAGCATTTATAGTATGCAATACTTCTTCTACTGTTGCATCATTTCCCCAATGGCCGGGCTGTGAAGGATCAATTTCATTTTTATATAAGGCTGCACCTAAACATCCATTATAATAATCAAATACATTATTTTGACCAGATGACCATTCAGAATTAAATATTGGCATCATGGTATCAAGATTTCTAAGAGATATTTCTAATGCTGGATCATCCACTATTCCATTTTCATCATTATCGAGAAGTTCAGCAACAACTGAAGCAGTATGAAGAATTTTTTCATCTGAAACCTGTGATTCAGCAAACACATCAATACAATCTAAAACTCGAATATATTTAGTAAAACTTGACAATGCAATGCCAGCAAAAGGGTTTGTTTCAACTTCAAAACATACATTGTTTTGTGAAAAACCACACGAAAATAGTGTAATTATTGCTATTATTTTTTTCACTTTACATCCTTTATCAATCCTATATATCTTCCTAAATATAAATTACATAGAAATTCCAAAACTCTCAAAATTTTGTTTTAGTAATGATTATCAATTATATTACTACTATGAAAAATTTAACTTTAATTCTAGTTACGGCGCTTGGTTTTGGTGTCAATTTTAGTGAGGACATTTCTCCGATTATTTATGAAAACTGCACAAAATGTCATCGAGATGGTGAAATTGGAGCTTTCTTACCCTTAACTAATTATGAACAAGTTTTTGCAGATCGATACTGGATTGCGTATGCAATTGCAGGGGATGATGAACGGCATGGAAATCCTATTATGCCACCCTGGCCACCCAATATGGAATATAGTAATTTGCTGGATGCAATGTTTTTAACCGAAGATCAAATTCATACATTTATAGAATGGGTGGATACCGGAGCAGAGCAAGGAAATCCAGAAAATGAATTTCCAATACCAAATTTTCCTGAAGGTTCCACAATTGGAGAACCAGATTTAATCCTTGAAATGGACGAGCCTTATACTATTGAAGGTAATTACAATGATGATTATAGGTGTTTTATTTTGGAAACTAATTTTGACTCGAATGTTAATATTGATGCAATTGAGTTTCGTCCGGGGAATCTGGAAGCGGTTCATCATGCATTGATTGTTGCAGTGCCCGAAGGTAGTGCTGATGCAATGGATGCTGAAGATCCTGATTATGGATATGAATGTTATGGCGGTTTCGGAATAGTTTTAATTTCTGATTTATTGGGGGGTTATGCTCCAGGAACTATAGCTAGGAAATGGCCAACAGGACTTGCACAAGAGATTCCAGCAAATTCCGACATAATTGTTCAAATTCATTATGCACCATTAAACACAGAACATACAGACCAGTCTTCTATAAATATTTTTTTCAAGGATGAGCCTGTAGAACGATACGTCCAAGAACATGTTATGATTAATTTTCAATTTGCATTACCCCCAGATCAAATTACAGACGTAACCACAACTTGGGATATTACACAAGATATCAGTTTAATCCAATTTTTACCTCATGCTCATTTACTAGGAAAGTCATGGGAAATTTATGCAAATCTCCCAAATAATAATGGACAGATTCCAATTATAAAAATTGATGAATGGAATTTTGATTGGCAATTTTTTTACTCTCCTGAATACATGATACACTTGCCGGCAGGAACACAAGTTGTAGCAAATTGCACGTATGATAATACTGTAGACAATCCAAATAATCCAAGTAATCCCCCCACATGGTCATTTTGGGGAGAAGGCACGACAGATGAAATGTTTTTTGTTCCATTTAGATATGTAGCATATCAAAATGGAGATGAAAATGTGTACTTAGGAACTTTAGTTCAGGGTGATATCAATGGTGACAATTTGGTAAATGTTCTCGATGCAGTTGCGTTGGTAAATATTATTTTGTTTGAACTTGATTTCCCTCCAGAATCAGATATAAATTCAGATGGACATGTCAATGTGTTGGATGTTGTAGCTCTTGTTAGTATTATACTAAACTAACGGAGAAGAAAAATTAACTAATGGGTTCTGCATGATACTGACATGCAACAAAATGGTTGGTTGCAACATCCTCAAATTGAGGAATTTCATTCGCACATTCATCCTTAACAATCGGACACCGAGTTCTAAACCCACAACCACTTGGTTTTGCCAAAGGTGAAGGAACATCCCCTTTCAGTACAATACGCTGTCTATCTTTTCTATTTTTAGGGTCCGGTATGGGGACAGCTGACAATAAACTGCGAGTATATGGATGCTTAGGATTATGATACACATCATCAGAATTACCAAGTTCAGCTAAATTCCCCAAATACATAACACCAATTCGGTTGGAAATATGTTCAACTACGGATAAATCGTGTGCAATAAAAATAAGGGATAAATTAAACTCTTCCTGTAGGTCCATCATTAAATTTATTACTTGTGCTTGAATAGAAACATCCAATGCAGAAACGGGTTCGTCAGCAATAATCATGCGTGGTTCAGTTGCCAAGGCTCTTGCAATTCCTATTCGTTGGCGTTGACCACCTGAAAATTCATGGGGGTATCGGGTTGCTTGCTCTGTTGATAGTCCCACTTTATTTAACAAATACGCAACTTTTTCTTTTTTTTCTTTTTCAGATAATGATGTGTGTAAATCCATTGGTTCTTGAACAATATCGCCTACTAACATTCGAGGATTTAATGATGAAAATGGATCTTGGAAAATCATTTGAATTTGCGGTCTGTAATGATTCATCTCTTTTTTGTTTAGAGATAATAAATCAATGTATTCACCATTATTTTCTAGAAATACTTGTCCAGAGAGTTCAACATCTGGTGCTGTTAATCGTAGCACATTGATGAGCGCTTTACCCACAGTGGATTTTCCACATCCCGATTCTCCAACAATACCTAGTATTTCACCGGGATACACATCAAATGAAATCCCGTCAACCGCTTTCACTTCTGTAACTTTTCGTTGAAATATTCCACCAAAAATGGGAAAATGTACATGAAGATTACGAATTTTAAGAATAGGTTGTGTTGTCATTAACTTTTCTCCTCTAGTAAATGACAACGAACTTGATGTCCGCTTGAAACTTCCATTAAATCTGGTTCAATTGTATCACATTTATCTAATTTTTCATCACATCGGGTACAAAATTTACATCCAACAGGCATATCTAAAATGGGTGGTACCATTCCTCTAATCGCTTCAAGTCTATTTTGTTTTTCACCACCCGGAGATGGGATTGAATGCATTAACCCTTTGGTATATGGATGTTGCGGGTTTGCAAATAACTCTTCGATGGGTGCAATTTCTTGAATTTTTCCACCATACATCACAATAACTCTATCGCACATTTCAGCAACTACAGCTAGGTCATGCGTAATGAGAAGAATCGCTGCCTCTTCCCGAGTTCTCTGCATTTTGACCATTAACTCAAGAATCTGTGCTTGAATAGTTACATCCAAAGCAGTTGTTGGCTCATCTGCAATGAGTAATGATGGATTACACTGTAAGGCCATGGCAATCATAACACGCTGTCGCATACCACCTGAAAACTGATGCGGATAATCCTTCATCCGACTTTTAGCATCTGGAATTCCCACCGCATCTAACAACGCGATACTTCGCTCGGATGCTTCTTCCCATGATAATCCTTCATGTTTCATTAATACTTCATTCATCTGAACATCAATTTTAAAAACAGGATTAAGCGATGTCATGGGCTCTTGGAAAATCATTGCAATGTCTTTTCCCCTATAATTACGCATATCCTCGTACGATAAATCAAGTAAATTGGTATCTTTATAAAGGACTTCACCATTTACAATTTCACCGGGTGGATTTGGAATCAATCTGTTAATTGAAAGTGATGTAACAGACTTTCCAGAACCTGATTCACCTACGATTCCTAATACTTCACCTTGATAAATATCAAAGGAAACTCCATCAACAGCTTTTGCTGTTCCTGCTTCGGTGTAGAAGTATGTTTTTAAATCTTTTATTTCGAACAGCTTTTTATGTGACATTAACGCAACCTGGAAAATACTTTAGGATCAAAGGCTTCACGTACACCTTCCCCAATAAATGTAATTAAAAGCAAAGTAGTAAACGTAGCTCCCATTGGAGAAACAATTAACCACCAATATCTAATATCTGAAATACCTTGACTCACAATTTCACCCCATGATGGTGTTGGTGGTGCTAAACCAAATCCCAAGAAATCAAGAGATACAAGAGATGAGATGTAACCCACAATTGCAAATGGTGCAAAAGATATTATTGGAGTTAGTGCATTTGGCAAAATATGCTTAAACATAATTCGTCTATTGTTTGCCCCCATAGACACAGCTGCAGATACATAGTCTTTTGCTTTCTCTCGGTAAAATTCACCTCTCATAAAATATGTCATTCCTACCCAACCAAAGCAGGATAATATTCCAACTAATAACCAAAAACTGGGTTGCATAACTGAGCTAATAATAATCATCGTATATAGAAAAGGAATAGAAGCAAAAATTTCAATAAACCGTTGACCAAATATGTCAATTTTACCACCAAAAAATCCTAGTGTAGCACCAATTGTAATTCCAATCATATACGCAAAAAAGGTTACTACAAGTGCAAATGAAATTGAAATATTGAATCCATATACTAACCGTGCAAACACATCACGAGCTCTATTGTCAGTACCAAACCAATGCTCAGATGAGGGTGCATGTGGAGGTTCACCTTTTAATTCGCTAAGGAGAGACTCATTTGGATGGTAGGGATAAAACGGCATTATGACCCAATTTCCATCTTCATTTTCAACAGATTTATCAAGCTCTCTGTAATTTGCTTCACCATATCCATTTTGATTAAATGTATCCGAAGAATAATATGAAAATAATGGGAAAAAATACTCATTATCATACTTGACAACTAAGGCTTTATTATTGATGAATAGAGGATTTAAAAACGAGAGCAAATATAGGGAAATTAAGATAATAAACGAGTAATACCCTCGTTTCATGGTTTTAAATTTTCGTATTCTCTTTTGCAGAATAGAGTGTGAATTGGTTTTCTTCTTAAAAATCATCACTTAAATCGAATCCTTGGGTCTATTGCTGCATAACACATGTCAGAAATTAAATTACCTAATAATCGAATGATAGTCCCTATAACTAAAAACCCCATTACAACGGGATAATCCCTTTGGATTACAGCCATATAGCTCAGCATACCTATTCCATTTATATTAAATACACGCTCAATGAGATATGAACCAGCTAACCATATTCCGATTAGACCACCTATACCAGTTGCTAAGGGTATAAGGGAATTTCGAACAGTGTGAAAAAATACAACACGTTTTTCTGTTAACCCTTTAGCAAATGCTGTTCGTACATAATCTTGACTCAAATTTTCCAATAAAGAATTTTTCATCAGAACAGTTAAGGATGCGAATGCTCCCACCATATATGCAATTACAGGTAAAACAGTGTGATGCAATTGGTCTTGTACTTTTTCCCAAAATGTAAAATATTCAAAATCTTCAGATCGAAACTCACCCAATGGGAATACATCCCAAAAACTTCCGCCACCAAAATACACAAGCAACATTGCACCTAATATAAATCCTGGAGTTGAATACCCTATAAAAACAATTGTACTAGATATTGCATCAAATTTAGACCCATGTTTTAATGCTTTTGTAATTCCAAGTGGGATGCAAACTAAATACGACAGCACAAAACTTATTAACCCAAAATATGCTGAAATATGCAAACGTTCTTTGATGAGTTGCCAAACCGATTCTGCATACGTATATGACTTCCCAAGATGACCTGTGAGAATACCCTGAAATGCTGTTTTGTAAATTTTTAAAGTTGTAATTCCCTCATCATTAACCTCAGAAACCTCTATTTTCCAGGGTTTTTTAAATTCATTATTATTTACAATAGTTGGGGTTCCATTTATAAAATTTAAATCAATAGATTGGCGTGCAGATAATCTGTGTTGTGCTTCCGTTTGACCGGGTTCAAATTTAACACGGTATTGATTGATTTCTTTTGGCCAAACACCAAGCCAAATTAAATACCTTATGGGTCCAGGTTTATCTAATCCATAAAATTCTTTAAGGCGTTGAACTGATTCTTCCGGCAATTCAGCAAGCCCCGATTCATTTGTGCTTCCACTTGCTCCTCCTTCGCCACCTGCCATGAGTGCTGCTTGAGCTTTTAGAAGTTCTTGTTCGAGCGGCCCCCCTGGAACCAGTTGAAGAATGGTAAACACTAGTACGGTTATTCCAAGGAATGTTGGAATCATTAACAGTAGTCTTCGAATTATATACTGAGTCATTTAGTTTACTTTTTTAACTGATACCTGTATTCAGTTTCAACATACGGAAATGACATTGAATTATCTTTTTTAGCCTGTTCAACTTGAATTGCTAACTCTGGTTCGTACCACCATGATGACATGGTTGTATACCAATCACCAGAATATCCAATCACAGATTCTGGCATCCCAAACTTATTCCAGTATGCACATCTGATTGTATAGGGTGCACCCCAGCCATGAGCATACGGTACCATTTCATGGAGGATACTATCAATTTTTTGCAATGCTTTGGTTCTATCTTTTGCATCAAACATTTCATTATATGCTTTGGAAATTTCATCAATATCAGCATTTTTGACACCGGTTATATTTGTAGTACCGGGAATATCAGCCATTTCTGATCCATAATGTTTATCAGGACCCGGGAATAATGGCATTGTCCAAGATTGATAATGAATATCAAAATCTCTTTCATTTAATACTTTTTTAAACATTGTTTGGCTTGTGACATATTTTAAATTCATCTTTATTCCAACTTTTGCTAAATCTTCTTGAAATGGAGTAAAAATACGTTCATAAGATTGTGCAATTCCAAAATCTACTTCAAAGATTTTACCATTTTTTTCAAGCCATCCTTCGTTGTTTCTATGTACCCAACCTGCATCAGCAAGTAATTGTACTGCACCATCTGGGTCATATGTAATAAGTTCATTATTTGGGTTTTCGTAAGGACCACCAGGAAAGAATGATTTTAGCGGTACATACTCATCGAAAAATAATTTTTCAATTAACTGCTCCCGATTCCATATTTTTGCAAATGCCTTTCGAATACGAATATCGTTAAATGGTTCCCGACGCATATTAAAGGCAAGGCCAGATGTACCCTTCGGTTTATAGTTAAATACTTTTTTCTTTTGTATCAATCCTCTGTGCAGAAAATCAAATTCAGTATCCGTCACATCAAATTCTTCAACCCACCATTGAGCACGACCAACTGTATAATAATCAAGCTCACCTTTCTTGAATTTTTCTAGCGTCAACCTATCATCATTCACGATAACAAATTTAAATTCATCAAAATTATAACCACCAATATTTCGATCATAATCACGTTGCCACCAATCACTTCTGCGAACCAATGTGAGTGATTTACCTTTTCTCATTTTATCTTTTATAAATGTATAGGGTCCGCTACCAGGCATCATATCAAAATGAAACTGTTCTAAGTATTCTTCAGCAGATAAATCTCCAATAATATGTGAGGGGAAAATTTGTAAACTCCAACCAAAATCCAAGAAATTTTTAAAATGTTTTTCATTGGATGATACTTCAACAATATACTTGCTGATTGCTTTCGGAACGGAATATTTTCCATATTGCACCTGTAAACGAGGTTCTAAAATTCCTTCATTCATATTCAAATGGAATGTAGAAACCACATCCTCAGCAATTACGGGTTTACCATCAGACCACCTTGCATTTGGATCTATTCTAAACTGAAATGTACGTCCATCATCACTTATTTTCCAGTGCGTCGCTAATCCAGGAACTATTTCTCCAATTTCAGAATCGTATCCTATTAGACTTTCATAACAAAAAATTGAAAGCATCCACACAATTTCTGAGGATGAATCTTTACCAATTGGACGAAGTGTAGCAGGAAACTCAGTAAAACGCATCGTAAAACGTCCACCCTTTTTTGCATTTGGGTCACCATCTGGCTCAGGTGAATATGTTTCAAAACCTAGCCCTTCAGCAATATTTTCAAATCCATTTCCTCCCATCTCAGCAGATATACTAGGGTCTGCCCCTTGTGGAGTGTCAAATTGCTTCATTGAAACTGGTTTAGTACGTAACGCTATTGGAGTTGAATTACTACTTCCTCCACATCCAATAAAAAATGAACTGATAAATGTAAGTATAGATAAATAAAGTTTGAATTTCATATAAAACCTTAAATTTTTATTTAATGATAAAGAAACAATGTAAACTACAGCCCCTAATTTACAGGAATAAACCCATCACAACATCAAAAAAATGTAAAATAATTTATTCTCAATTTATGGTTACGTGTTTTAATTACGTTATAAATTATGAGTCTATATTTTAAATGGGATAAAGGCATAATGAATCTAAAACAACTACTTGGCAATATCCGTTCTGAAGCAGAATGGGTAGGGCTTCGTGAAGTAAAAGAAGCAACAACGTATCATATTGTACGAGATGGAAAACCCCAAGCAAACCATACTGGAAATACACATGGTATAATGGTTGAAGTGCTATATAATGGTCAGTTTGGATACTATGGCACACAGAATTTAACACTTGAAGGCATTCAAAATGCTGTTGACAACGCGTTGAAACAGGCAAAACTAGCATCAAAATATTCTATCTATTCTTTTGATCAATCTGTACGACCAGTTGCAATAGGAGAATATCAATCTCCCTTTAAATTAGCACGAAATACAATGAGTGTCGGTGACATAAACCAATTCCTCATTAAAGCAAATGAGGCACTTAAAATTTCAGATAAAATTGTAAGTGTTAGTGCAAATAGTATTTTTGTTGAAACAGACTTTCATTATGTATGCACAAATGGTAGCGATGCCCATCAATCATTTTTGATGTCTGATGTTTATTTTTCGGCAACTGCTCAAGATGGTTCCGTTACGCAAACTCGATCTAATGGTGGTCGTGGTGGGCTACAAGCGGGATTAGAAATTTTAGACGAAACCCAATTGTTACAGGATTGTCAAACAGCATCAGAACAAGCAATTGAACTTTTATCTGCAGAAGAATGCCCCACAGAAACGACCTCTCTAGTTTTAGCTCCTGATCAAATGATGTTACAAATCCATGAAAGCATAGGACATGCACTTGAAATTGACCGAATTTTAGGCGATGAGCGGAATTATGCAGGGTATAGCTTTGTTCGACCCAAAGATTTTGGAACATTGCAATATGGTTCAAAACTATTAAATGTAACGTTTGACCCAACAGTACCCAATGAGTTAGCTTCTTATGCCTTTGATGATGGTGGATTAAAAGCACAAAAAGAATACATCATAAAAGATGGTTTACTTGTTCGAGGATTAGGCGGAATGGAAAGTCAAACTCGATCTGGATTAAAGGGTGTTGCAAATTTTAGAGCAAGCAATTGGAACCGAGCTCCTATTGATAGAATGGCAAATTTGAATGTTGAACCCGGTGAGTCCTCATTTGAAAATATTATTTCAAATACTGAACGTGGGGTGTTTATGGAAACAAACCGTTCATGGTCTATTGATGATTATCGTAATAAGTTTCAATTTGGAGCTGAATATGGCAAACTTATTGAAAATGGTAAGCTAACAAAAACAGTAAAAAATCCAAATTATCGCGGAATTTCCAATCCATTTTGGAATAGTTTATCCATGGTTGGAAATAGGGACACATTTAGCGTTCACGGTACACCTAATTGTGGAAAAGGAGAACCAAACCAGGTTATTCGTGTAGGACATGCATCCCCTGTGTGTCGGTTTGATAATATAGAAATTTTTGGTGGAGCGTAAATTATGAGAGAATATTTTTTCAATTTATCAGATAAAATTATGAGCCATTTACAAAATGGTGAACATTTAAAATTAAGTTTTGGTGCTGAAAATAGTCAGTTTATTCGATTCAATAATGCAAAAATACGCCAAACTGGTTTAGTAGATGATATGAGTATTTCTATCGAATATATTTCCAATAATCGAAACATGAGTTGTAGTATCACATTAACTCAAAATATGGACATAGATTTTGAAAATTTATCCTCTGAAATTGAATCAATGCGAGGTCAAATTCAACACCTTCCAGAAGATCCATATATTGTGTATCCTGAGAACAAAGGTTCAAGTCAAGAATCACATAGTGGGTCTTTACTTCCCATTGATAAAGCAGCGGATGCGCTCACCCCAGCAATGCATGGAGTGGATTTAGCTGGTATCTGGGCATCTGGCCGTGTTTACGTTGGAAATACTAACTCTGCTGGTCAAAAACATTGGTTTGCAACTGATTCATTTTCATTGGATTATTCCCTTATAACACCCGAAGAAAAAATGGTGAAAGCTACTTTTGCTGGGAAAAATTGGGATCAATCTAAGTACGAATCATTTATGGCAGATTCTGTTAACAAACTTAAAATGATGAACCAACCTGCCGTAAAAATTGATCCAGGAAATTACCGTACATATATTGCATCTGCGGGTGTAAGTGACATACTACATATGTTCTCATGGAATGGAATAAGTGAAGCTTCGATTCAACAGGGACAATCAGCTTTTGGAAAGATGAGAAGTGAAAATATTCAGTTATCATCTTTGTTTTCTATTTCTGAAAATTTTACCCACGGCTCTGTTCAACGATTTAATGGTAATGGAGAAATAGCTCCTGAAAAATTATCTCTAATTGAAAATGGTGTTCTGAAAAACACATTGATTAGTACTCGAACAGCAAAAGAATATGATAAAACTTCCAATTTTGCAGGCGATGGTGAATATATGCGTGCATGTGAAATGAAACCAGGTACACTAGCATCAAATGATGTTTTACAGGAAATAGGTACGGGTATTTTCTTGGGGAATCTGCATTACTTGAATTGGAGTGATAATATCGGTGGTCGCATTACAGGCATGACTCGATATGCTTGCTTTTGGGTAGAAAATGGCGAAATTGTTGCACCAATTGAAAACATGCGTTTTGATGACAGTTTATACAACATTTTTGGAGGAAATCTAGAAGCTGTTGGTGACTCATTAGATTTTCATCCAGATATCGAAACGTACGGTGGTCGAGAATTAGGGGGTGTTCACTGCCCTGGAATTCTGTTAACATCATTTGAGTTAACACTGTAATTGATAGAATGTTAATTGTAGTATCAATAATTATTCAAGGAAAACTATGAGAACTATAAAACTAGGTGTAATTGTCGCAGGATTGTTTGTTTCAGCATGTACCCCACCTTCTATTCAAGCGGATAGAATAAAGAATTCAATTCAAAATAGTGAAATTATTCCATACCCACAAAATGCAGAGACTTTTTATTTAGAAAATGGACTTGAAGTATTGGCAATTCAAAATAGTTCATCCCCAATGGTTGCATTAAATATGACTATTCGTGTTGGATCTGCATTTGAAAACTATAGCACATCTGGTATGTCACATATGCTTGAGCATTTACTGTTTAATGGCACTGAAACACGAACGCAAGATAAACTATATGAAGATACGGATCTTGTGGGAGCCTATAGTAATGCCTTCACTGGGAAACAATTCACTGACTTTATTTTTCTTTTGCCATCTGAATATATTGAACAAGGAATGGATATCCAACAAGATATGATTTTTCACTCGATTATTCCCAGTGACAAACTAGAAAAAGAACGGGGTATCGTGATTGAAGAAATTCTCAAAGATAGAGATAGTGAAACGTATCACGTGCAAAATTTCTTTAATAGAATGAATCTAGGTAATACAGGTGCAGGTTTACCAACATTGGGAACAAAAAGTACAATTGAGCACATGAAACGTGATGATATTTTTGAATTTTACAAAAACCATTATGTTCCCAACAATATGATTTTGACCATTATTGGAAATTTTGATTCAAACCAACTTAAACCCATGCTTGAAAAGTATTACGGAGATGAACCACCAAAACCAATTTTTCAGAATCCCATTGAAAATATTCAATTTGATAATACTAAAATGATAACAAATATTGACTATCAATCTGTATCTAAGAATTATGCTCAATTAGTATATAATTTTGAAACCAAAAACAACAAGATTCAATTTGATGAAATTTCTAAGTATTTACTTGTACATTTTATGAATGAGGAAATTACATCACTATTCACGGAAAATGAGCTGAGTTTTTCAATCAACAATGATGGGGATATTCCTCTATTAATTGCCAATTTTACAACGAATGATGAAAGTCATTTACCTGCCCTCTCAGATAAAATACAATTAGCAATTACAGATTTTTACCAACAGTTAACATACAAAACTAACCTTGCTCAAAAAATAAAAGTATGGGTTACAGAAAATCAAGTTGAAGATTTTGCCTATTTAGATCAACCCCATTATTATGCAATGATGAAAGCTTCAGACCTTGCACAAAATGGTGGAAGATGGATTTTAGAACATGATTATTATCTTAATAATTATAAACTTGAAAATTTAAAACAAAGTCTAAGTTCATTAACTCAACTAAGCCCTTTGCAATTTAATATTGTATTGTCAAAGAAAAGTGAATTACAAAACGAAGGCGATTCTAGAGTTCTTTATGATAAATCCGTGTTACCATCAGGAGCAACACTCATAACAGCTTCGGGTGGGGGTTCGCCAATGTTTGGTATGCATGTGATGATTAAAAATCGTAACAACATAGAAGGCAATTTAACTGGTGGTGCTGAAATTTTGCATACTTTACTAGAAAGTGGAACCGATACCTATTCATCTGATGAGTTAAAATTAGAATTAGGAAAAATAGGTGCTCAAACAAAGTATGTAGATATGGGCTTTATACCATATGATAATTACTACAACTCTTCAGAATATGGTTATATTCGTTTCGAATGTTTAGAAAAAGATGCTAAACGAGGTATTGAGTTACTGACACATATGATGGATTATACAACATTAACTGATGATAATGTACAAAATGCTGTTTCACAAGCAATGGGCAAATTGCAAATGCAAGGACATTCTAGCAGAAATGCAATTTCAAGTACATTTTGGAAGTTATTTTTAGGTGAAAATAACCCTATTACTCAAAAAGTGAGTGGAAATACTGAATCCGTTTCATTGATAAACAAAGATAATTTAACTCAGCTCCAGTCAAAATATTTTTCACCTGAAAACTATGTTATCACTATTTCTTCAAATATTCCTCATAATGATTTGGTAGATACCTTTAACTCTATTTGGAGTACAAAAGGAAATCCCATCGAACGAATTGTAGAACCAATTTTACCCCAACCACAATTTCAAGAAAAAATAATTGAACTAGGGAAAGAACAATCTCAAATTAAATTGGGGTACACATTTACCATAAAAGATGAAGACAAACCAGTTTTCTCATTAATGACTGATATCTTATCCTATCGAATGATGATGGATTTACGTGAATCTCAAGGCTTGGCATATTCCATTGGACTAAGCGAGGGATATGAAGGTAATACCGCGTGGTTAGTCGCATCCATAGGGACGGGTGTTGAAAATATTGATAAAGTCGTTAAGGAGCTGAAATCATATTTTAACCCAGCTAAATTGGTAGGCATTACTCAGGATGAAATTACCCGAACTGTAAACTCAAATAAAGGGGCATATATGCGTCGAAATTTAACCCGTATAGGTCAGGCATTTTATATGGGTTATTATGAGTTTTTTACTGGTGATTATGAAAATGCCTTAAACAGATATTCAAACCAGAATGATATTAATGTTGAAGATATTCAACACATAGCCAACACTTATTTAAAACTTCCAGAAAACCATACAATTGTTATTACTAAATAAAGGACGAAATGAAAGCAACAATTAAAACAAACAAGGGGAACATCAAAATAGAATTGTATGATGATAAAACACCCATTACTGTAGCAAATTTTACAAACTTAGCAAAAAATGGATATTATGATGGATTAAAATTCCATAGAGTAATAGATGATTTTATGATTCAAGGTGGTTGCCCTTTAGGAACTGGTACTGGTGGACCAGGATATAATTTTTCGGATGAATTTCACCCTGACTTAAAGCATGATAAACCCGGAATTTTATCTATGGCAAATGCTGGACCTGGCACAAATGGAAGTCAGTTTTTTATTACACATATTGAAACACCATGGCTAGATAATAAGCATACCGTGTTTGGTGCAACCGATAATGATGGGCAAAAAATTGTAAACAGCATTGTTCAAGGTGATGTAATTGAATCTATAACTGTTGATGGTGAGATGAAAGTTGATGCGAGATTACAAAGTGTAATTGATAATTGGAATGATGTTTTAGGATATTAAAATGGCTAAAATTACTTCATTATTGTTTTTTGTTTTAACCTCCTTGATTTTTGCAGATAGTAAAATCAACCAACATGATATTTTGTTTAAAATAGATCCGACTAATCATTCCATTTCAGTAGAAGATTTGTTTAAAATTGAAACTGATTCAAAAATGTGGGATTTTCATTTAACTGAATTGTTAAAAATCGAATCACTTCAAATCAACGGAAAGGAAAAAACATTTTCAACATCTAATTCTGATGAAGATTTTGGAGAAGGATTTGTAAAATATTCTGTTAAACGTGGATGGTTTGATAAAAAACATGCTACAATGGAGTTAAAATACTCAGGAATACTTAACCAGGATACACAAAGTGCAAGTTTTAGTCGTGAAAAAATAGCCATGGAGATAAATGCAACTATTTCTGAAGAAGGTGTGTTTCTTTCTCCAAGTGCAGGATATTACCCTATGGCAGATGAAACATTAGTTCATTTTACAACACATGTAGATTTACCCCAAGGGTGGTCAGCAGTATCTGAAGGAAAAATATTAAATTCAAAAGAAGTTCCGATTAGAACAACTAAGTTTAAAACAGAACACCCTGTTGAAGGTATTTTTATTACAGCTGCAAAATGGGATGTACAAAATCAAATTCATAATGGAGTAGAATTTTATACATATTTTTTTCCAGAAGATTCTTTATTGGCTACAGACTATCTTCAAAAAAGCATGGAATATGTTGATATGTATTCTGAAATGTTATCTCCATACCCATTCTCTAAATTTGCAGTTGTCGAAAACTTCTTTCCAACAGGATATGGAATGCCATCATATACCGTTCTAGGACGGTCTGTAATTCATTTACCCTTTATTGTTTTTACATCACTAGGACATGAAGTACTCCATAATTGGTGGGGCAATTCAGTAAATGTGGGTGATGGTGGTAATTGGTGTGAAGGATTAACAACATACCAAGCAGATTATCTGTATAAACTAAAACGTAGTCCAGTTTTAGGTAAGCAATATAGGAAAGATATTTTGAAAGATTTTTCTGTGTATGTGAATGAATCCAATGATTTTGCTCCAGCTGAATTCAGAAGTAGAACAGATATGGCAACTCGCTCGATTGGGTACGGAAAAGTTGCTATGATTTTCCACATGATTGAAGAACATATTGGACATGATGCATTTATCAAAGCATTGCAAACTGTAATAGAAAATGAACAATGGGGACATGGCACCTGGTCTGATTTTATATATGCATTTGAAAATATAAGTAAACAAGATTTATCATTATTCCAAGAAGCATGGGTAAACCAACCTGGCGTACCCTTGATACGTTTAACAGAATCAAATGATTCTTTGTTTGTGGTACAATCTGAAAATGTTAAACCTATGTGGATACCTATAACAGTCTCACAAAGCAATGGCAGTACATTCACGAGTACTTTATTTTCAAACACAGAATCAACTTTTGTCAATACAGATGGAGTTAATGAAATTTCAGTTGATCCAGATTATCACTTAATGCGAAAACTTCATCCTGAAGAATTGGATATGACCATTAGACAGTTGTTGAGTGAATCTAGTTTTAATTTTGTAATTCCAGAAAAAAATGAAGAATGGAATAAATTAGTGGAATCATTTAATGGTTATATAAATGAATCAAATAATCCGCAAATTATTACACCAAACTCACAAGTCCCAGATGCTCCAATCATATATTTAGGTGTTGTTCCAAAAAGTTTAAAAAACATTAAAGTCAATGGCTCGTTAGAAATATATGGAAACTCGTTTGATGCCTATGAACATAGTGTTGTATGGGCATTTGAACATGAAAATGGGCATCCCGGATTAATGATATATTCAAAACGAGCAGGCGAACTTACACCCCTTGCTCGGAAAGTACCCCACTACGGTAAATATGGATATTTAGTTTTCAATCATGGAAACAATGTTTCAAAAGGTAATCATGAAACACCTGATTCTCCTCTAAAGTGGATTCGTTAAAGATTTAAATCTTTTTTTATATTAGCCAAGCATCCTATTTTCTATCGATTAATAAATAGGGTGTTCCATGCAAAAACAAAATACAAAGATTGGCCATTACGCTCGACTGCGACAACGATTTCTCCATAATGGATTAGATGGTTTTCTTGATTATGAAGTGATTGAATTACTTCTAAAATTAGCAGACCATCGACGAGATCAAAAACCTACTGCAAAACGATTACTCAAAAAGTTTAAAAATTTGCGTGGGGTTTTGGAAGCTTCTCCAAAACAGTTATTAGATATAGATGGAATCGGTCAGTCAAACATTTTTGGACTCAAACTTATTCAATCCACTGCAAATAGGTATCTTAAAGAAAAGGTAATTGATGCAGATTTTATTTCATCCTCACCAGATGTGTTACGATATTTAAAACATGAACTTTCAGGATGCAATAGAGAAGTATTCAAAATCATTTTACTAAATGGACGAAACCAAATTCAAAGTATGGAAACCTTATTTGAAGGAACATTAACAACCTCTGCAGTTTACCCAAGAGAAGTCATAAAACTCATCATAGAAAAAGATTCCGCTGCCGTAATTTTTGTTCACAATCACCCATCCGGAAATCCAAATCCATCACAGGACGATATTAAAATCACAAAAAAATTACAACAAGCATGTGCAAACATTGACGTTACTGTACACGATCATTTTATCATTGCTGGAGATGAAGTTACAAGTTTTGCAGATTCAGGATTATTATGATTAGGCCAAGCCAGTTGGGCCAGAAAAATCTGAGATATTGATTCCAAATTGTTGAGCAGATGACGACCATTTAATTCTATCAGGTGTATTAAAAATAAAATCAAAATCTGCTGGCATCATTAACCAATCACCATTTTCAATTTCCCGTTCAAGTTGCCCTGCCCCCCAACCAGCATAACCAAGTGCAAACCTAAATTTTTGAGGGCCATTCCCAGATTTAATATCTTCAATTACCTGTTCGTTTGAAGTAATATTGATTTGGCTTGAAATATGAAGTGAGTTTTCAGAATTATAATTTGAATCGTGTAAAATCATACCCGTACTTACACTTACCGGTCCACCAAAATAAACTTCTGGATGTGGATTTATATTAACCAACCCAGTTTCTTGTAGAATTTCTTCCACATTTGCAGATGGAATCGGTTTATTAATTATAACTCCCATTGCGCCATCTGCATCATGGTTACATAAGAGTAAAATTGTATGTTTGAAAACAGGATCCAACAAATGCGGCATAGATATAAGGAAGTGATTTTTAAAGCTTTGTCCCATGTTTCAATTTAGTGTGAAATAATCAATTTGCAAAGAAATAATGCTATGAATTTGAAATAAATTCAAAAAAACAAATCCTTGTGAAACCCTGCAAATATTCCGAAATTTTGTGATATGATTTCGCATATTAAATCCAACTTCTTACTAATATTATGTGTTCTTTTCTTCTTTTCGTGTGCAGCTCAAGGAACTGCATCAGGTGGCCCCGAAGACAAAGAAGGACCTATAATTACTAAAATTGAACCTGAAAATAAATCACTCCACATAGAAAAAGATACTCCAATTACTATTTATTTTAATGAAATGGTTGATCCAGTTTCTATTCCGTCTTCTGTTATGATAGAGAACCAAACCTATCGTGTGAAAATTAGAAGTAAAAAAATTATTATTATCCCTGAAGAAGAATGGGAAAATCAATCTGTAATCAGAATTGATATTTCTAGAAATATTAGAGATTACCAAGGCAATACAATGCAATCACCATCTCAATTTATATTTTCAACGGGACAAACTATTCCTACTGGCTCAATTTCAGGATCAATTGTAAATATCGATTCTAATAAGGTGTCCCTAGTGGGGTTGTTTCAATATCCCATTCAAGATTCAATCCAATTGGTGCGTAAAACAGAAAGCTCAAAATTTGGAAATTTCTCATTTGACTTTTTAACTCCGGGTAATTATTTTATTCTTGGGGTAGAAGGTAATCTTGATAATCCACTTGAAAATATAAGACAATTTCGGTATTCAATGATGATGATGGATAGTATTCAAGTGATTGAGAACCAAGAACTACCTCCTATCAAAATGTTTCTTCATTATCCAATCGAACATAAACAAATTCAATCTATAGAATTGATAAATCAAAGTTTTGGAATTGCAGAGTTAAATGATGGCACACAACTCCAAACTATTTTAGTATCACATAATAGCACCCCCTATATGGTTGGGGATTCCGTTGCAATTACAAAGACTCTAGAAAATAGTGTTGAAACATACACAACTAAACCATTTCAATTTATAATGCCTGAAATTGTTGACACCCTTTCACCAGTGATTTCCTCTTCTTATACAAACAGTAGTGAATTCGTTTTAGAATTTAATGAACCTATAATAATTGAAAATCAACACGTTTTTGGTTTTGTTGATTCAAATGCATATCAATTTTCATTAATGGAAAATACTCCCCTACAAGTATTCATAAGTCATCTTCCAGATTCGATTACAAGTGTAGAAATTTTACCAAACACATTTTCTGATTATTATTCAAATTTCTTTCCAGATTCAACCATAAACATTCCTATATCTCACAATATTTCTTCAGTTGAATCAAGCATTGGTGGGAACATTCTAGGTTCAGTTGATTTTGATACTCAGGTTAAAATTGGCATTGAAGCAATTAACGATTTAACCAAAGTTTCTTATTTCTCAACTGTAAAAAATGGAACATTCAGATTAGAAAATTTACCATCTGGGTTCTATACCCTATGGGCATATGAAAAGCTAAATGAATTACACCATAATGCTTATTTCCCAGGAACTTTAGAACCCTATAAAAGAGCTTCAAAATTTGTTTTTTATCCGGATAAAGTGGAAGTAAGAGCTCGTTGGGATATTGAAGGAATTGATATAAAATATTTAAATAATATTGAGGAAAAATAAATGTACCATGTAATTTTAGCTGGAGGAAGTGGTTCACGCTTTTGGCCAAAAAGTAGAAAAAACAAACCCAAGCAATTGCTTAACATTTTGGGTGAAGATACCATGATTGGATTAACAGTTAAACGATTAATGAAAATATCCAATCCAGAGCAAATTTTAATAGTTGCATCTAACCAATTATGCAAACTGATACAAACTGAAATCAAAGAAATTCCTAAACAAAATTATATTGTTGAACCAAGCGGTAAAAATACAGCACCTGCAATAGGATTGGCAGCATTGCATGTGTACCATCGTGATCAAAATGCTGTTATGGGGGTGTATCCAGCTGATCATTTAATTCAAGGTGAGAGTGAATATTTTTCTGCATTAAAGGAAGCGGAAGAAACGGCAAAAAACAATGCTGTTCTTATGACATTGGGTGTGCAACCTTCGTTCCCTTCGACGGGATATGGATACATTCAATTTGATGGAACCAAAAATGGAATTTCTGAAAATGTGTTTAAGGTAAAAACATTTGCTGAAAAACCTCATTTAGAGACAGCTGAAAAATTTATTAAAAGTGGTGAGTTTCTTTGGAATTCTGGCATGTTCATTTGGCAAGCCAAATTAATTTTGCTTGAAATGAAAACCTTCATGTGTGAATTACATGATTCCTTGGATGCAATTTATGATGCATTAGGAACCGATAAATACGATATTGTGCTTGACAGAGAATGGGAGTTGATACAACCAGAAAGTATTGATTATGGAATTCTTGAAAAAGCCAAAAATGTGCATACCATCAAGGCCAATTTTGAATGGAATGATTTGGGTTCATGGAAAGCACTTTTTGATATTTTAAGTTCTGGAAAAAAGAATGTAATTGATGGTGATGTACTTTCAATTTCTTCGTCTAATAACTTAGTAATTAGTCCTTATCGTCTCACTGCAGTAGTTGGAGTTGAAAACATGGCAGTCATTAATCTAGATGATGCAACATTAGTAGTTCCTTTATCAATGTCTGAAGGTGTTAAGGATGTTGTTAAAATGCTTGAGTCTATGAATAAAGATGAATATCTGTGAAACCTGCCCATTTATTTTCAGAGTTTGAAAAGTTAGCAGAAGAAATGAGCATTCGAATTGTTCAAGGTAAAGGTAATTTTAAAGGTGGGTATTGTATTTTAGAAAATGAGTCTGTTATTGTAGTCAATAAAAATAAACCGATGGAGCATAGAGTCAAATGTTTGGTGGAGGCATTTTCCAATTTAAAACTAGACTCGATATACGTTAAACCTGTATTAAGAGAAATGATTGAGAAAGAAAAAGAAACCACATTGTTTAAGGACAATTAGGTCTTGTTTAGTTGCCAGTTTTACACTTACTTTACAACCCCTTTTGAATAGGGAATTGTGCAGATGAAAAAAATTGTTATTACAGAATTGGGCAGATATTACAGCCCAATTCCTTCCAGGGAATTGGGTACTACATTGTGAAATTTGGAATAAAATCCGGCAGTATTATGTCGGATTTTATATTTTAGAAAGGATATATAATGAAAGAATATACAACAAAAAATGTTATCAATCTTGCTTTAGTGGGCCACTCAGCGTCTGGGAAAACATCTTTAGCAGAATCTATGTTACTGAATGCTGGTGTAATCCATAAACGTGGTAACATTAGTGAAGGAACTACAGTTTCTGATTATAGAAAAAATGAAATAGAACATCAACATTCCATTTCGTTATCATTACTTAATTTTGAATGGTTAGAAAAAAAGTTTAATGTATTAGATGCACCGGGATATCTTGATTTTCATGGCGAAGTAAAGTCGTCTTTACGTGTAGCTGACTTTGCAGCTGTAGTTGTAAATGCAACAGAAGGTATAGAGGTTGGAACAGAACTCATATGGGATTATGCAAAAGAAGATGCAATCCCTCGATTAATCATTGTGAATTTAGCGGATAGAGATCAATCAAAATTTGATACAGTATTGGCATCATTACAAGAACGGTATGGAAGAACCGTTTTCCCATTTATGATTCCTGTAAATGAAGGTGAAGGATTTAATCAAACTGCAGATGTCTTACGAAAAGAAATTTATACTTTTAAGACAGATGGTTCTGGTGATTATTCTGAAGCAAAAGCTGATGGTGAATGGGGAGAAAAACTTGACTCTTTACATGAAGAATTAATTGAACTAATTGCAGAATCTGATGATACACTTCTCGAAAAGTTTTTTGATGCTGGTGAGTTAACTGAAGATGAACTTCGTAGTGGACTTCATGCAGCGTTTCAGTCACGAAATCTTATTCCAGTATTTTGTACTTCTGGAGAGAAAAATATTGGTGTAAAACGTGTAATGGATATTTTAGCTCGATACGCCCCTTGTGCGGGAGATTTCAAAGAAGTATATGGCACTAAACCTGATTCTGACGAAGAAATTCATCATGGTGCTTCTGTTGATGATCATCTATCTGCGGTTGTGTTTAAAACAATCAGTGAAGAACATGTGGGTGAATTATCATTTTTCAGAGTCTATTCTGGTGCAGTAAACACAGGGGACGATGTGCAAAACACATCCCGAAATCAATCTGAAAAAATGCGACAAGTATATTACATGAATGGGAAAAACAGAAAAGATGCTTCTAGATTAATTGCTGGAGATATTGGCGCGGCATTGAAGTTAAAAAACACACATACAGGTGACACAATGGCTTCAGCTAAAAGTCCAATTATTCTTCCAAAAATTAAATACCCAAAACCAAATATGCATATTGCAGTTTTACCAAAAGCTCGCGGTGAAGAAGAAAAAATAGCAATAGGGTTATCTACAATGCATGAAGAGGACCCCACTTTTCAATATCGAGTTGATCCTGAACTCAAACAAACTATTATTTCTGGTCAGGGTGAACTTCATTTAGAAACCGTACTAGAACGAATTAAAGATAGATTTAATGTTGAAATGAATAAAGAAACTCCGAGAGTACCATATCGTGAAACGATTACTACAAATTCTGATGCTAAATATCGTCATAAGAAACAATCAGGTGGTTCAGGACAGTTTGCAGAGGTTTGGTTACGTATTGAACCTGGAACTCGTGGTTCAGGTATTGATTTTAAACATTCTTTGGTTGGGCAAAATGTTGATAGAGGGTTTGTGCCTTCTGTTGAAAAAGGGATTGATAGTTTATGCATTGATGGAATTTTAGCCGGGTGTAAAGTAGTTGATTTAAAAATTGATTTTTACGATGGAAAAATGCATCCTGTTGATTCGAATGATATGGCATTTCAAATTGCTGGAAAACATGCATTTACAGATGCATTTAAAATAGCAAAACCCAAATTACTTGAACCAATTTATAAAATTCAGGTAAAAGTACCCGATGAAATGATGGGTGATATTATGGGTGACGTATCTCAACGTAGAGGTAAAGTTTCTGGTATGGATTCTGATGGTCATTTCCAAATAATTAATGCTGAAGTACCACTTGCTAACTTACATGATTATTCTACAGCATTAAAATCAATGACAAGTGGACGAGGAATGTTTACTCAAGACTTTTCACATTATGAGGACATGCCTCATAATGAGGCTCAAAAAGTAATAGCTGAATATGAATCATCAAGAAGTGGTGATTAAAAAAATAAAATTCTTTAAAATAATATTTCATCTATTTAATAAACTTGCCCTAAATTTTTAGGCTTGTTTAGAGCATAGTTTATTCCGGTATAGCTCAGTTGGTTAGAGCAGTGGACTGTTAATCCACGTGTCCCTGGTTCGAGTCCAGGTACCGGAGC